>JANNUM010000161.1:0-1519 GCA_031395235.1 Chloroflexota bacterium | reverse complement strand
CTGCACTCGGCCTGCGACTACGACCCCTATGAAGGTTGGGAGGTCACGGGCTGGCCGACGCACTCGGTGCTGCGTGGCGAGGTGGCGTACTCGAAGGGCGAGATCCTCGCGCGGCCGGGTCAAGGTCGCCTCGTTCTGCGTGATGCGATGTAATCGCGCAGCTTCGCTGCGCTCATCTGCTTGGCGTGTGCGCTGCGCGCATGCCGCAGTAGTGCGATGATGAAATGACCCCACACCGGAGGTCCTTCTATTACTGACGCCATCGTCGCCGAAGGCTTGGTCAAGATCTACCGCTCGCGCAAGAGTGAGGTCCGCGCCCTCGACGGGCTCGACCTCACCGTCGCCGAGGGCAGCGTCCTCGGAATGCTCGGCCCGAACGGTGCCGGCAAGACCACCGCCGTGCGCGTCTTTACCACGCTGCTGCGGCCGGATGCCGGACGCGCGACGGTCGGCGGCTTCGACGTCGTGCACCAAGCCCAGGAGATCCGCCACATCATGGGTCTGTCAGGTCAATACGCGGCCGTCGACGAGAACCTCACCGGCCGCGAGAACCTCCAGCTGTTCGGTCGGCTGTACCAGCTGACCTGAGCCGAGGCGAGTCGACGCGCCGCCGAGTTGCTCGAGCAGTTCGGGCTGGCCGATGCCGCGGATCGCGTCGTGAAGACGTACTCCGGTGGCATGCGTCGCCGACTGGATCTCGCGAGCGCGCTCAGCGGCCGACCACGGATCCTGTTCCTCGACGAACCCACGACCGGCCTCGACCCGCGCGGTCGGCTGGAGATGTGGGATGTCATCCGCGGCCTCGTGCGCGAGGGCACGACGCTGCTCCTCACCACGCAGTACCTCGTGGAGGCCGACGAGCTGGCGAACAAGATCGCCGTCGTCGACCACGGAAAGATCATCGCGCGCGGCACGGCCGACGAGCTTAAGGCGAAGGTCGGCGGCGAGCGCATCGAGGTCGTGGTCCACGATCGCGCCGATCTCCCGCGCGCCACGCTGCTCCTCATTCGCGCGACAGAGGGTGAGCACAGCGTCGATGACCACGTGCGTCGGATCACCGTGCCGGCGCTCGGCGGCGCGCGCAGTCTCGTGCAGATCGTCCGCGACCTCGACGAAGCCGGCATCGCCATCGACGACATCGCACTGCGCCGGCCGACCCTCGATGACGTGTTCCTGACGCTGACCGGACATGCCGCCGAGCTGGCGGCCGCCGGCGCCAACGGTGATGCCACCGCGGGATCGGAGAAGAAGAAGTGACGACTGCGACACCGACGCGCCTGACGAACGGAGGTCTGCGCCAGGAGATTGCCGACGGACTGGTCATGACCTGGCGCAACCTCAAGCGCGTCCCGCGTATCCCGGAGCTCTGGATCTTCGCGATCCTGCAGTCGATCATGTTCGTGCTGCTGTTCGCATATGTGTTCGGTGGCGCCATCCCGCTCCCGGGTGGCGGCTCCTACACCGAGTATCTGATGCCGGGCATCTTCGCCCAGACGATCGTGTTCGCGGCCGCGACAAC
>JANNUM010000159.1:0-2440 GCA_031395235.1 Chloroflexota bacterium | reverse complement strand
GGGGGGGGGGGGGGGGTTTTTTGTGGTTTTTTGCGCCGGGGGTTTCCCGGGTGGGTTGGGGGGGGGGGGGGGGGGGGGTTTTTGGCGCAAATTCCCCCCCCCCCACCGCGCCTCTCGCCACCGCGAAACGAGCGCTATCTCCAAATGCGGGCGATACCGGAGACGAGACGCGCGGGGAGCAGACCGACGAGCGTGCGCGCGAGCCTCCGCCAGCCGGAGACGGCCCGCTCGACATCCTCCTCGGTCGCGCCGGCCGCCGTGTAGCGGTCGTGCACGCGCGCCTCGGCGATGTCCTGGATCGGGGACTTCGCCTCGGGCACCGCCTCGCCGAGCGTCGTCGCGTACTCGTAGGTGGTCTGCGACGGATCCGCCGCGAAGCCGGCGTACGACGCGAGAAGACGTGCTTTGCCCCAGGCGGAGTCGACCGATGGTTGCCCGCGGAAGCGCAGCTGGAAGCGCGCAAAGGCGAGCAGCAGGAGGAGCAGAAGCGCGCCGATGAGCGCGGCGAGCGGGCGCGGGTCGAAGTTCTGCACGGCCGAGGCTACCGACTCGCCGAAGCCCTGACCCTCGACTATCTCGTTGTCATTCGGGAAATCGCGGTCTCCGCGGCCGAGGAGTGTGCGGTCCGGATTGTCCTCGCCGCCACCGGGCGAGCCGCCCCCGATCGCCTCGCTGTCGACGCGGAATATCGGCGCCTGCGACGGCGTCGGCTCGAACTCGATCCAGCCGTAGAGCGGGAAGTAGACCTCGACCCACGCGTGCGCGTCGAGCTCCTTCACCACAAATTTGCCGCTCGTCGGATCCAGCGTTCCGGCGGTGTAGCCCTCAACGACGCGCGCGGGTACGCCGAGCTCGCGCAGCATCACGACCATCGCCGAAGCGAAGTACTCGCAGAAGTCTTCCTTGAGGTCGAAGAGGAAGAAATCGACCGGGTCGCGGCCCGGCGGAGGCGCGCGGACGGTCGGCGCGTACCGGTAGGTCGTGCGCAGGAATGATTCGACGACCTCAGCCTTGTCGTACGGGTCGCTCTGTTCGCCGGCGACCTTGTGCGCGAGGTCGCGGACGCGCTGCGGCAGGGTCGACGGCAGCTGCAGGTACTTCTGACGGATGTACTCGGGGTAGATATTCGAGGCGCGACGCAGTGCGGCCTTGTCCGCGACGGAGACGTACGACGTGACCGTGTATTTGTCAGATGCCTGCCCGCCACGGATCGCGCGGAGCGCGATCGAGTAGCTGCGGTCGGCGCCGGTCTGGAACTGATGCGGGACCGTCGCCCTCACCGGCTCGCTCGCGCCAAAGAGCAGGTTCTGCTGCGGCACGAGCATCTCGAAGGTCGCGTCGAACTTCTCGCGTCCGAGCACGGGAGGGTTGACCCGCTCGACCTTGTCAGTCTCCGTCGTGCGCCACCCGTTCCCGGTGTAGAAGTCGTAGGAGATCGCTTTCCAGAAGCGGCCCTGCTGCGCGTCGACGGTCATGACGACGCGGTCCGCGAGGTTCGGCGACTGCCCGAGGCGGATCGCATCCGTGAAGGAGACGCCACGCAGCCGGCTCGGCCCCGACACACCGGCGAAGAAACGCTGCCACTCGGCCTCGACAGAGTGATACGGCGTCTCGAACACGCTGTACGCGCGGTTCAGCACCTCGGCCGCGCCGACGCGCGGCGTGACCAGCGACATGATCACGAGGACCATCGTCCAGGTCAGGCCGCCGCGCAGCAGCCGCCAGTCCATCTCGCCGGAGGGCACGATGTTGTTGCGGTCCCAGCGCTCCTGCAGGGCCACGATATGCAGCCGGACGAGCAGCAGCAGCGACGACAGGGAGAACACGACAAGATCGGCGATCAGGTTCGTGAGCGCCATCGAGACGTTGACGACGAGGCAGAAGCCCATGAACAGGATCGCGTCCCACGGCCGCAGCGAGCGCGACAGCGCGAAGGTGCCCACGTACGCCGAGGCCCACACCGTGGCGCCGAGGAAGAGCACGAACACGTTCGGGTCGGTGGCCGCCTCGCCGGCGAGCACCTGGGTGATCCAGTTGTTCACGTTGACCGCGAGGTGCACAACGCGTTCGCGGAATGGTCCTTCGTCCGACGCGAACGCCGTCGCGAGCACGATCGCGATGGTGCCAACGAGCCCACCGACGATCATCGCGCGCCGCGTCGCCATCTTGCCGTTGCCGA
Organism: Chloroflexota bacterium; assembly: GCA_031395235.1. Classification (GTDB taxonomy): domain Bacteria; phylum Chloroflexota; class Limnocylindria; order P2-11E; family P2-11E; genus CF-39. Next base: position 261 of record JANNUM010000159.1, on the reverse strand, counting down.
CGAGGATCGCGAGCAGGATCGCGGTGAAGACGAGCCAGGTGAAGTGCTCCTGGGTCACGACCCACTCGGCCTGCTGCAGCGAGAGCGGGTAGACGCTCATCAGCAGCAGGTAGATCGGCAGCGCGAACCAACCGCCGCGGAAACGCAGCCGCCCCCCCGCGACGGGGGGGAACAGCGAACGGGCCGATCGCTGCAGCCAGCGGCCCGCGGCCGCGAGCTGGTGGTCGAGCGTGCCCGGCGCCGGTTTACGCTGCATTGCCG
>JANNUM010000154.1:0-2192 GCA_031395235.1 Chloroflexota bacterium | reverse complement strand
GTCGTCGCGCCGGCGCCGGCGACGATGTGGATGCCGAGCGCGGGCGCCGTGAGGTCGTGGACGACGCCGGTCTCCGCCGGATTGACGAGCGTCAGGTTCACCGCCGTGTTCTTGGGCACGCGGATCTCGCGCGGGGAGAATCCGAAGTTCGCTGCCTGCACGCGGACCTCGGTCGCACCCGATATGGCCGTCGAGGCCGGGCCAGCGTTGCCGAAGCCCATCATGCCGGGCCCCATCGGCCAGCTCGCGCCGGAACTGCCTCCGGCGACGCCCGCGACGGCGGGAGCGATCGTCGATACGAGGAGAGCGATGACGAGCGCCAGCCCTGCGCCGACGGCGATCCAGCCGGCAACGGTCTGCGCTCTCATCGCTTGGCCTCCTCGATCGCGGCGCGCCGCGTGCGGAACTCATCGGCGTCGATCTCGCCGCGCGCGAGACGTTCCTCGAGGATCCGGAGCGCGCTGCTCTCACCGCCGCCGCGGACCTGGGACCGGCTGAGCGCGAGCACGAGCCAGACGATGCCCGCGATCGCGAAGACCCAGAAGAGCAGCATGATGAGACCGCCGAAACCGAACCAGTATCCATCCATAATTGGCATCACAGACGAGCCTCCAGTCAATTGACAGAGTCGCGCTCTCGGGCCTCTGGCGCTAGTGACCTTGGACCCATCATCGAGCGGAGCATGGCCCGATCGGCACGGACGGCCGAGCCGAACGGCCCTAGTCGCGTCCATTGCGGGGCTGACACCATGCGGACACAGTGGCCGGTCTGCCTGAGCCGCCGTTCGTCCTCATCGCGAGCGACGACGCGCGCGCGCGTGGGGACCTGCGCGACGCGCTCAGACTCGCCGGCGCGCAGGTGGCCGCGTGCAAGAGCGTCAGCGTCGCGCTCGAGGCCATCACCTTTCATCTGCCCAGCGTGGTCGTCCCCGACGTGGCCATGGAGAGCGACAAGGGCTGGGATGTCCTCTACGCGGCGCGCGCCCAGGGGCAGCTCTTCACGATCGTCCTCGACCGCGGTGGCGATCCGGCAACGCGCCGTGCCGCGTTCGCCGCCGGCGCCGATGATGTTGTAGCCCTGCCCTGCGACCCGGGCGAGCTGGCCGCGCGCATCCTCGCGCTCGCCGGCCGCGCGCGACAGCTGGGCGCGAGCCGGCCTGTCTACCGCCGCCGCGGGCTGGTCGTGGATGTCGCGGCGCACTCGGTCCGCCTGAACGGCCGGCCCGTCGCGCTCACCGCCCAGCAGTTCGCCATCCTGCGCGCGCTCTTCGAGGCCAACGGCGCGACGCTTGAGCGCTCGCGCCTGCTCGCGCGGATCGAGGCGCTCGACGACGAGCCGCCCACCGAACGTGCCATCGACCTGCACGTCACGCGGCTTCGTCGCCGTCTCGGTGACAGCGCGAGGGACCCGCGCTACATCGAGGCCGTGTACGGCGTCGGCTACCGGCTCGCGACCGACCATCCGGCGCCGTCGGAGCTCGGCGAGGTGGCCGAGGATGTGCTCGCGGCGCTGCCCGACGCCCTGCTCGTCATCGACACGCAGCTCCGTGTGCGATTCGCGAACGACGCGGCGACGCGCCTCCTGGCGCGGACCCGCGGCGAGATCGTCGGGCGGCGCTGTAGCGACGTTCTCGAGTGCAGCGATTGCGCCGGGGTGCCGCTCGATGGGCCACGCTGCTTCGCCCGCGCCGTCCAGAGCGGCAAGACCACGCTGCGCGAGGTCCCGGCGGAAATCCGCGCGGGCGACGAGCGGGTGGCGGTGACCCTCACGTACGGCCTGGTCCAGAGCGACGCCCTGCTGACGATCGGGATCCGCCCGAGGGGCAACGACGCCCGCTGACATCACCCGGACACGATCCGCCAGTAGCGTCGCGAGGTATGCGGACGGTGACGCGAATGCCTCTGCTGCGGCCGCTGGGCCGGGCGGACCTGTCGCGGCTCGCGACGCTCTCCACGGGATTCGCCGCCGAGACAGTCGTCGACTGGACGCGCCGCCTGGACCGCGCCGGCGTGGTCGTCATGGGCGCGGAGCTGGGCGACACGCTCGTCGGCTACGCCGCCGGCGAGGTGCGTCGCTCCTTCGGTAGCGCCGTGAGTTCATCGGGCGCCTCGCCGTCGCCGCGAAGCTCTCCGGGCGGGAGTGGGACAGGGGCTTTGCCTGCTACGACACCACGGACTACAAGGAAGGCGTGG
>JANNUM010000143.1:0-6069 GCA_031395235.1 Chloroflexota bacterium | reverse complement strand
CTCTACGCGGGCATGGCGAAGACGTACCAGGACGAAGGCGATCTCGAGGCCGCGATCGTCTACAACCAGAGGAGCCTTCAGATCTTCGAGGAGCTCGGTCTGTTCGATCAGGTCGCCTGCACGCTCGATAACGCCGCGCTGCTGTACGCCGAGTACGGCAACAACGCGCGAGCGCGCGAATGCCTCACCCGCGCCGCGGAGCTCGCCATCGAGACTCAACGTGACGGCACACTCGCGTCGATCAAGGCCTCCGAAGCCGAAGTCACAGCGAAGACCGATCCGAAACAGGCCCTCGAGATCGCGCAGGAAGCGCTCAAGTTCGCGCGTAAGATCGACCAGCCGGACGCGCAGGTGCGCCTGCTCGTGCTCCTCGGCGAGCTCCGCATGAGCGCCAACGCGGCCGCGGCGCGCCGGTCTTTCCAAGAAGCGCGCCTGCTGGCCGAGGAGCGGGCCCCGCACCTGCTCCGCGTGCTCTTCGATCGCTGGTCGCACGCGGTCGAGTCCACCGGTGACAGCGAAGAGGCGCTGCGCCTCGCGCGGCGCGCGCTGGAGACAGCTCGCACATAGCGCCTGCGCCTACCCCTAGCCTTTCTCGCATGACCCTCACCGCCGCCCTCGTGCGCGAGCGCGTGCGCGGCACGATCCTGGGGCGCATCGGTGACACCCCCCTCGTGCCGCTGCGTCGCATCGGCGCCAGCCTGCGCGGTGAGCTGTGGGCGAAGATCGAGTCGGCCAATCCCGGCGGCAGCGTCAAGGACCGTGCCGGGTTGTGGATGATCATCGCCGCCGAGGAAGAGGGGCGGCTCCGCCAGGGCGTGAGCGTCCTGGATGCGACCAGCGGCAACACCGGTGTCGCACTCGCGATGGTCTGCGCGGTCCGCGGCCACGCGGCACGTCTCGTCATGCCGGACAAGGTGTCACTCGAACGCAAGCGGATAATCCGCGCGTTCGGCGCCGAGGTCGTCCTCACCGATCCGCTCGAAGGGACCGACGGCGCGATCCGCGAGGCACGCCGCCTCGCCGCGACGAGCGTCATGTACGCCTACGTCGATCAGTACTCCAATCCGGCGAATCCGCGTGCGCACGAGCTCACGACCGGACCCGAGATCTGGTCGCAGACGGACGGGCGCGTCACGCATTTCGTCGCGGGCGTCGGCACGTCGGGCACGATCGTCGGCGTGTCGGCGGCGCTGCGGCCGCGCGGGGTGCGGATCGTCGCGGTGCAGCCGGACGAAGCGCTGCACGGCATCGATGGCTGGAAGCACATGCCTACCGCGCTGCGGCCGCCCATCTGGGACGAACGCGTCGCGGACGAACATCGCGTGATCGCGACGGACGAGGCGATAGCGATGACCAAGCGACTCGCGCGCGAGGAGGGCATCTTCAGCGGCGTGTCCGGCGGCGCGGCCGTCGCCGCGGCCGCCGAGGTCGCCAGGGAACAACCGGGCCGTATCGTCGTGTTGATCGCTGATGGGGGAGAGCGTTACCTGAGTACGCCCCTATGGGAGTGACACTGTGGCCGTGACCGTGCGTCTGCCGGGTGCGCTGCGCGACGCGACCGGTGGACAGACCAAGCTGGAAGCGAGTGCCGGGACGCTCGCGGACATCATCTCGGACATCGACCGCAGGCATCCCGGCTTTCGCTCGCGCGTCCTTGATGACAGTGGTGCGATCCGGTCTTACGTGAACGTGTACATCGGCGACGACGATGCGCGCACGCAGGGCGGCACCGGCGCGACCGTGCCCGATGGCAGCGAGGTCATGGTCATTCCGGCGATGGCGGGCGGTCTCGCATAGCCGACGTCCTGCGCCTTCGACCGGCGCTGCATCACGAGATCGTCGCGCACGCGAGTGAGGAGGCGCCGCGCGAGGCGTGCGGGCTCCTCGCCGGTCGCGATGGCAGGATCTCGCGGGTGATCCGCTGCGCGAACGTGCATCCGACCCCGACCACCAGGTATGTCATCGACCCACGCGAGCAGCTGAAGGCGTTCCGCGCGATCGAGGCGGCAGGCGATGAGCTGGTGGGGATCTATCACAGCCATCCGGTCAGCCAGCCGTATCCATCGCCGACCGACCGCGCGGAAGCGCACTACCCCGACGCGCTCTACATCCTCGTGTCGCTGCGGACCGGCAAGCCCGAGATACGCGCGTTCCGCATCGGCGCGGATGACTTCGTGAGCGAGGTCCCGGTCGGCGTCGAGCGCCGGGGCCTAGCGCGACTCCTCGCGGAAGCGCCACGTCGCGGCGATTGACGCCGCCTCGTCGAGTGCGGCCTGCTCGTCGGCGGGCTCGATGTAGTGGAAGATCAGCGCGAGGCCCTGCGTCCGCGGCACCGCGGTGAACTGCCGGTAGAGCATCCGCCGACCCTGGTAGATGCCGCCGTACCGGTCATCGACAGCGATGACGCCGTTGATGCGGACGACGGAGCGCTCACGCCACCCGTTCTGGAAGCCCTGACGTTCCGCGATGGATGCCGAGTCCGCGTACGAGTCGGCCGTCGAGAGTGGCACGCCTCCGGCGCGGGCCACGCGCAGTGCGGCGACGTCTGACTCGTATCGCGCCGCTTCGCCACGGGCGCCGCTCGTCACGTTCTTCCAGCCCGCGGGCAACGTGATCGTGAAGTCGGCCGCCTCGAACACCGTTCCGGTCATCGGCGTCGCCGCGAAATCTCCAACGAGCTGCGGCGCGATCGCGTAGCCGGCGAATCGAAACCGCGAGACCTGGTCCTGCATCACGAGCGCGCTCGTGGCGAGCATGACGACGAACGGCACGACGGCGAGGGCCGGCGGCAGCAGGGCTCGGAGGTTGATCGCGAGACCAAAGATCGCGCGGACCACCGCGAGGACCGCGACAGCGCCCGCGATCGGAAGCAGGTCTGGGGCGAGCACCACGAGCAGCGCGGCGATGGGCGCGAGAAGGAGCGGTGAGAGCGCGAAGCTGAAAGCCGTGAAAGCCTGGTCGAGAGTCAGGTCGCGTCCGCGGAGGAGCCGAGCCGCGTAGTAGCCGACCGTCGCGACGCCCGCGACCGTGACCGCGAGCCGGATGCCCAGGAAGAACGAGTCGATGAGCACCTGGGGCAGGAAATCGAACAGGGCAAAGCCTTTCGCGGTCAGGATCATCGCGTCGATCGCGAAAGCCAGCGCGAAGCCGGCGATGAGCGCGACGAGCACTCCGGCGAGCCCGAAGTGCTGGCGCGCGAGCGCCCGGGCGAAATCGAACGGATGGAGGATGGAGCGCAATACCTGGGCGCGGAACCAGGCAAGCTCCCCAGTGCTCTCCATCTGTTGCGAGGGTACAAAGAGACGACCCCCGCGTCCGGGGGTCGTCCTGTGTTCGCCTTGGTGGCCTTCGCGCGCCCGAGCTACAGGCCTGAGTTCCGGCCGGGATGTGGGCGATCACACCGGAGTGTGACTAAGTGCTCCTACATCAAACCGCTCGAGCGCGCCGAACGGTGTGGCCCCCTTCCGTCGAGGGCGTCATAGATCGACTTGAAGGACTCCGTACACCTTATGCAGCCGGACCATGACACCTCCAGTGACGTTGGTGCTAGGCCATCTCTGCTCCGTTCCGCGGAACACCCCTGTTCTACACCCGCTCACGGGGGCCGCGTCAAGGCGGAACGTCCGCAACATTTTCGGTAGCGGTCGCGCGCGCTTAGCGCCGAAGGCGCATCAAGTCTCGGATCTGGCGCGGAACGACCTTCACATCGGGCCACCACGACTCCTCCGCATCGATACCGGCGGCGGCCGCGGCCTCGACCAGCAGGGCGACGGCGCTCCGGAGGTCCGACAGGCGAACGATCTCGGGTGTGAAGCGGTGCGAGTGCTCGCTCTGGTTGTGGTAGTTGACGTTCGGGACGGCGACGGCGGTTGCGCTCCAGCCGAGTCGCACGAACGCCGATGATTCGCAGGTGCCGCCGGTGAGCAGCGCGCGCTGCGTCGCGATGCCGGCCGCGGCGAGCTCTTCGCGAGCGATACGTAGAAAGCGCTCCGCGTCGTTGTCGAACGTGTTGTAAACATCGCCGGCGCGCACGACCACGCCGCGTCCCGGCGCGGCGTGCGCGAGCGCGCGACTGGCCTCGAGGGACACGATGACGACGTCGCGCGGCAGCAGCCCGTCCTCCGCGACGAGGCGCGCACCGTACAGACCGGTCTCCTCGCCGCGCGTGAAGACGGCGTGCACGTCGTGCGGGCGTGGATCGTCGCGCAGTGCGGCGAGGACGAGCACGATGACAGCGCAGAGCGCGAGGTCGTCCGCGGCGCGAAGCTGCAGCTCGTCGCCGTTCACCGTGAAGGGCGGGAGATCCATGACCGCCCACTGGCCGACACGCAGGTCCTCGTCGGCGCGGATCCGGCAATGGCCGGGCGAGTTGTGGACCGCGTCCGGGGACGCGACGTAGCCGTCGAGCGTGGCAGGGAACGGCGCGCCGTCCGCGTCATCGTGCACGAGCACCGGGACCGGAGACGCGAAGAACTCCGCGTACAGCCCGCCGAGGATGCGTGCCCGACCCTCGCGACCATGCGACTCCGTCACCTCGAAAGCCGGGTGATCGGTGTGTGCGACGAGCGCGAGCGCGCGCTTGGAGTCGCCGCGACGCACCCGTGCGGACACCTGGCCGTATGCGTCTTCGTGGACGGCGATGCCGTTCCCCTCGAGCTCGCGACGGATCGCGCGGAGCGCGCGGAACTCGTGATACGGCGCGGTCGGCGCGGACGCGACGTGCTCGATCGCGGCGAGCGTCGGGTCGATGTCCGGCAAGCGCGCCATGCATCGCGAGGATATCGTCAGCCGTCAGTGCTCCGTCTGTACGACACGCGCCGCCGCGCGGTCGTCCCGTTCCGTCCGCGGTCCGATCCCATCACTCTCTATGTCTGCGGCGTCACGCCGTACGACACGACACACCTCGGCCATGCCCGAACGTTCCTGGTATTCGACGTTCTCGTGCGTCATCTCGAAGCCCGTGGCAAGGCCGTCCGCTACGCGCAGAACGTCACCGACATCGACGAATCGATCCTGCAGCGCGCGGCTCGCGACGGCGTGAGCTGGCGCGATCTCGGCCGCCGCGAGGAGCGCGCATACCTCGCCGACATGCGCCGCCTGGGCTGGCGCAGGCCCGACGTCATGCCGCACGCGACGCGCGAGCTCCCAGCGATGCGGCTGATGATCGATGAGCTTCTCGCGAAGGGCTGCGCGTACGAGATCGATGGTGGCGTGTACTTCGACACGTCGCGCGACCCGCGGTACGGCGAGCTGTCGCGCTTCTCCAAAGCCCGCATGCGGCGCATCCTCGCGGCCCAGGACGACGCGGCGCTCGACGATCCGCAGCGCCGCCATCCCATCGACTTCGCGCTCTGGCGCCGCGTGCCGAGCGGTCCGACGTGGCCGAGCCGGCACGGACGCGGTCGACCGGGCTGGCACATCGAATGTTCGGCGATGTCGCTGCGCGATCTCGGTCCGCACATCGATATCCACGGCGGGGGCAGCGATCTCGTGTTCCCGCATCACGAGAACGAGATCGCGCAGTCGGAATGCGCGACGGGAGAGCGGCCGTTCGTGGGCTGGTGGATGCACACCGGCCCGGTACGCCTCGAGGCCGAGAAGATGTCGAAGTCGCTCGGAAACATGATCTTCGTGCGCACCGCGCTGGAGACGACCACGCGGGAGGCGCTCCGGTTGTACCTCCTCGACCGCCACTATCGCCGCCCGTTCGATCACGACCAGGCCAAGCTGGTGCGGGCGGGTGCGCGCGCAGTGGCGCTGGCCGAATCCTTGGGGCGGGGTGCGGTGGGTCCGCTCGGCCGCGACAGTGTGACGCGCGAGGTGCTCGCGGCACTAGACGACGACCTGGACACGCGCACGGCGATCCGTGCGCTCGAGCACGGGGCGCGAAACGCGAGCGCGCGCGCGAAGCCGTCGCTCCGGCACCTCGCGCGCAAGGTGCTCGGTATCCTGTAAGGCGCGGCCCGGTCGCCTAGTGGTCCAGGGCGCTTCCCTTTCAAGGAAGAGGTCATGGGTTCGAATCCCATCCGGGCTACAAGCCGCGTCGTAATTGATGTCATCGCGGGTAGT
>JANNUM010000127.1:0-2450 GCA_031395235.1 Chloroflexota bacterium | reverse complement strand
CACGTGCTCGAGCACCGGGAACATGTCCTCAAATCGCTTCTGGGGGTAGTGGCGGTTCGTGAGGAGGATGAATGGCCCCGAGATCTCGAGTCCGTCGAGCCGCACGCGTGCGGCCTGGCGAGAGGCGTGATCCGGCGGAGCATCGGTCATCGTGACGGTCGCGGCCGGGCAGTTCCGCCACGAGCCGCCGTAGTAGAAGCGGAGGATCGTCGTGATGTACGCACCGTCGCCCAGCCGCACGGCCGCGTCGCTGACGCTCTGACGGTCGAAGGTGTCGAGAAGGGGACGGCCGACGTTCGCCGCGGCCGAGAGCAGGTAGAAGTCGCGGCGGATGACCTGCGAGCTCGCGTCGCGGTCGATGGCTCGTGGCAGGAGGAGCCGGTTCGGCTGCGAGAGGTACACGACGTAGCGGCGATCGTGCCCTCGCGCGGCCGCTCGCGCGAGCCATGCGCCCGGCTGATTCGCACCGAGGTAGACATCCGCAGCGAGATTCTTCGTGAGTCCCCTGGCGCGGAGGGCGGACGCGATGAGCGTGAGACCGTCACCGACGCCGAAGAGATCGGGCGCGCGGCGCAGGAGCTCGTGCGGACCGACCTCGGCGATCAACTCGGGAAAGCACCTCACGGGATCGACGATGGGGGCGAAGACCTCGACCGAGTGCCCGCGCTCCCGAAGCCAGCGGACCTGTTCGAGCACGAGCCGTTCGCCGCCGCCGGAGTAGAAGAACCCGAGATGGAAGACGACGATGCGCAGGGGCCGGCGCTTCGTCACGGCGCCGGACGATACCGAGCGGTCCATGGCCGCATCATCACGGCATGTGGCGCATCCCGCTCGGGGTTTTGGTCGGATTCGCGATCCTGCTACCGGTCTGGTGGCCAGTGGCGTTCCCGTACGGCGACCATCTCATCTTCTGGGCCGCGGGCCATTCGATCGTCGCCGGCGGCAGTCCATACGAGCGAGGACCATGGGTGGCGCTCGCGCACTCCTATCCGAGCCCACACCTGGAGTTCCTGACCCAGAGCGGCGACGAGATCTGGCTCTACCCGCCATGGACGGCCTTCCTGTTCGTGCCGTTCGGCATGCTGCCGCAGGGCGGCGGCCCGTGGGCCGTACACGCCTCCTACGTCGCGGCGTCGATCGCCGCGACCGCGATGCTCATCAACATGGCGAGCTGGCGCACCACGAGCGTGCGCACGCTCGCGGCGCTTCTCGCCATGACCTTCCAGCCTCTCGTGATCGCCGCGCGATGGGGCCAGTTCACCTCGTGGACGCTCTTGGGTGTGGTCCTCGCGATCGCCGCGCTACACCGGACGAATGCGGTACCGCTGGTCGTCGGAGCGATCCTTGCGGTGGCAAAGCCCCAGTACGCCGCGCTGCCCGGGCTTGCCGTCGCGGCCGTCCTCGTCCGACGGCGCGCGTGGCGCCCGCTGTTGGTCGCCGCGGCCGCGCTGGTGACGATGGCGATCGTGACGCTCGCGCTGGAGCCACGCGCGCTCGACGCGATCGCCGCCGGAGCCGGGCAGCGCGCGGGCGCCTTCGATCGCTTCCCAACGTCTTGGGGCTTCGCGCGACTGCTCGCGCCGGAGGGCTGGCCGCTCGTGCTGGCCGTGCTGCTCGCGATCGGTGTCGTCGCGTCCGTGGTCGCGGTCTGGTCCGCGACACGCGAGCAGCGCGACGAGGTGCTGGTCTGCGCATCGCTCGCACTCGGGGTCGTGCTGACGCCATACGCGCTGACCTACGAGCATGCGCTGCTGCTACCTGCGCTCGTGTCTGCCGCGTTCGCCGCGGATCGCTGCAGCGCCCGGGCACGTGCCGCGATCCTCACCGGGCTCGTCGTCCTCTCGGGAGCGGCCTGGGGCACCTTCGTCTTCTCGACGGGCGCGCCGCTCGGCTTCGTGCCGGTCGCGACCGTCGCGCTGTTCGGCGCCGCGCACCTTGCCGCACGGCGCTCCCCGGCAGGGACCGCGGGCTCGCGCCGCGTCGCTAGGTCCGAAACTTGAGCTTGAGGAGGAGCGCCGGCCGCACGATGTGCCACCAATCGACGACCGGGCGGATCTTCGAGTAGTTGCGCCGGCGCGTCGGGTAGATCTTCGACACCGGCACCTCGCAGACGCGGTAGGCGAGCGTGATCGCCTTCCAGTGGATGTAGTACTCGAGCTCGTAGCGGTCGAGCCACGACTGCTCGATGCGGATTCGGGGATCGTCGAGCAGGCTCAGCCGGTAGGCCCGGAAGCCGTTCGTCACGTCGGTCCCGCGGAACCCGGAGAGGACGCGGAACACGAAGGTGAACATATGGATGAGCACGCCCCGTGCGAGCGGAAGGTTCACCGACGATCCACCCTCGAGGAAGCGCGACCCCTGCACGTAGTCGTGACCCTCGCGGATCTTCGCGAGCAGCGCGGGGATCTCCTCGGGACGGTCCTTGCCGCTCGCGGCCATGACCACGACGA
>JANNUM010000091.1:0-8937 GCA_031395235.1 Chloroflexota bacterium | reverse complement strand
GCGTGCTTGCGCCTTCGCCCGATCGTCCGACAGCAGCAGCCAGGTGTTGAAGCGGTCCCCGTGCGCCGCGCGCAGGGCGAGCTCGGAGAGCTCGAGCGCGCTCGTCTCTCGGCGACGCAGCAGCGCAGCCGCCTCCATGATTGTGCGTGGCAGCTCTTTCATCGGGCCTCGAGGATCTCCTGGACACGGAAGAACTCGCCGTCGCGGCCGCCCTTCGGCGCGTTCGCGAGCGCCTCTTCCGTCGTGAGGCCGGGGCGGATCACGTCGTCGCGCTGCACCCCAATGAGCGGCAGCGTCGACGCCGTCGGTGAGATCTCGCTCGTGTCGACGGTCTTCAGGCGCTCGACCGCGTCAAGGACGACCGAGAGCTGCCCCGTGAAGCGCTCGATCTCGTCCTCGGTCAGTGCGATGCGTGCGAGATCCGCGACGTGGACGATCGTGGCGCGGTCGATGGGCATGAGCCCAGTCTATGAGGCGTGCGACTCCAGCTTCAGCACCCGTCCGTCGGGATCGCGCACCGCCATCTCGCGGGTGCCCCAGTGCGTTGCCGCGAAAGGCGATATGACCTCGACGGGGCGATCGGGCGTCGCTTCATCGTTCGCCGAGAGATGCAGCTCGACCTTCAGCTCGCGCTCGGCCGGTATCTCCGCAAGATAGATGTAGGGTCCGCCCCCGCGCGGACGCAGCAGCGCCGAGGTCTTCCCGGGGTCCGCTTCCAGCTCGAAGCCGAGCGCGCGCCAGAAGGCCACGCTCTTTCCCCAGTTGTGCGTCTCGATGTAATCGCGCAGCTTCGCTGCGCTCATCTGCTTGGCGTTTGCGCTTCGCGCACGCCGCAGTAGATGTGGTGGATCGAGTCGGCCGCCATCGCTATCTCCCCTTCTTGCGCTTGTCCCGGTCGAGGTATTCGCGCAGGGCCGCGGCGACGAGGGCGGACAGGCTCATCTCCCGATCGATCGCGACGTGCTTGACGTCCCGGATGAGCTCGACCGGCAGATACACGTTGAACTGCCGCACCTCATCGTCTGCCATCTAACTTCCTAGTATCCTAGCACAGAGAGATACGGCCGGAACACGGCGATCCCGACGAGCACCGACGCGATGCCGGCGACCAGGACGGCGGCGGCCGAGACGTCCTTCGCTGCCTTCGCGAGCGCGTGGCGCTCCGGAGATGCGAGCGTCACTGCCACCTCGATGGCGGTGTTGATCGCCTCGAGGCAGAGGACGAGTGCGATCGTCAGGATCAGCACGGCCCACTCGACCGGACTCACACGGACATAGGCGGCCAAGAGAAGCACGGCGGCGCCGATCGCGATTTCGATGCGCGCGTTTCGTTGCGTCCGTATCAGGTACGAGACGCCCTCGAACGCGAAACGGAACGACCAGAGCAGCCCCACACTGCGAGTGTGGCCGACATCGGCATCCTTCCGCGCGACGCGGTGGCGCGGCGTCTCAACCGCGAGCTCTTCCTCATCCTCGGAGGCACGGCGGCCGTCCTGCTGCAGGTCGCGCATCCGCTGGTCGCAGCGGGGGTCGATCAGCATTCGGATTTCCGTCGCGATCCGTTCGGCCGGTTCCATCGCACCGCCAACACCTCGCTCGACGCGGTATTCGGTGACTCGAGCCGGGCGCGCCGGGCGCTCCGTCGTATCGACGCGCGCCATGTGAGCGTCCAAGGCGCAGCGGCGGACGGACGCCGCTATCGCGCGAGGGATCCGCATCTCCTCCTGTGGGTGCAAGCGACGCTCGTGCTCACGTCGCTGCGGTGGTATGAGATCGTCGCGGGACCGCTCCCTCCGAACGACCGCCAGCGTTACTGGCACGAGGGAAAGGTCTTCGCGCGCGAGCTCGGCGTCCCCGAGGAGCTCTTCCCACCGACGATCGGCGATCTCGAGCGCTACGAGCGCGACATGCTCGAGACGGCCGTCGTGCCGGACGCCACGAGTCGCGACGTCGCGCATGCGGTGCTCCATCCCTTCGCGTTCCTACCGACGATCGTGTACTGGCCGACGGATGTGATCACCGCTGGCCTTCTGCCGCCGTCCTTGCGCGAGTCGTTCGGCCTGCACTGGCGCAGGCCAGAGCGGCTGTTCTTCCGTTTCCTGGTCCATGCGCTGCGCCTGCTGCGCCGGGTCGTGCCCGAGCGTCTCGCGAGCGTGCCGCACGCGCGGATGTACGACCGCAGGGTCGGCTAGGCCGGGAACTCCTTGGGAGTGCGCGAGTACGTGAAGAAGCGATCGGCCTCGAGGCGCACGTACACGCCCTCGTCGCTCCAATCGAACGCGCTGCCGCCATAATCGCGCGGCCTTGCCGCGCTCATCTGCTTGGCGTGTGCGCTTCGCGCACGCCGCAGTAGTGCTTCTTTGCGCACGGCCGGTCCGTGCGCGTTGATGAGGAACTTCTCGCCCTCGAAGTAGGCGATGCTCGCGCGCGGGCGCTTGCGCAGTCCCTTGATGCGGATCGAATCGCCGGACGAGCTGAAGAAGAATTTCCCGTGGAGGAACCAGCCGTCCATCGGTGCGACGAGCGGATCACGATTCGGAGCCGGCGCGGCGACGGCGACCGTCTTCATCCCGTCGAGCAGCTTCACGACCTGTTTCGCGTTCAGCGTGTACTCGCCGGGATGGATGATCGAGCGCATGTGCGGCTTCGTCCGCTCGAGGCTGCGATCGATCAGCACCTGCAGGGTCACGAGCTCGTTCGCGGTCTCACGCACGCGGCGAATTGTCGCGCGTCACCTTTAGCAGCGCCGCTGAGTGCGGCTCGAGCGCGACGTCATAGCCCTCTCTCCGCAGGCCGATGTCCTGACGCTCCCAGAGGTCACGCACCAGCGCCGTGTCCGAAAGCGAGCCACCGAGGAGATCCCAGGTGACCTCGGCGCGTGCCGCGGTCTCGCCGCGGTTGAGCAGCACCACCGCGCGCCCGCCACCCTCGAGCTCGCGCACCCAGACCTCGACTCCGTTCTCTTGCCGCACGCGACGACCCTGACGCCCGAGCGGGTCCTGGTCGACCGCGATCACCTCGGGCGCGGTGAGGATCGCGCGCGTCGCGTCGGTCATGGCGCGCAGGTCGTTCCCCGCCATCAGGGGCGCGGCGAGGATGGCCCACAGCGAGAAATGCACGCGGTACTCGGCGTCCGTCATCCCGCCGTTCCCGACCTCGAGCATGTCCGGGTCGTTCCAGTGATCCGGCCCCGCGAACTGCGCGAACGCGTCCTGCCGGTCGAGGATGTCGAGAACGCTGTCCCAACGGTCAGCGATGTCGTGCGAGGTGCGCCAGAGATGCCCGACGCTTCCGGCCCACTCCCACGGCCGGTTGCGGCCCCACTCGCAGATGGAGACCACCATGGGCCGCCCTGTCGATTGGATTGCCTCGGACCACGTCGCGTACGCAGCGCGCGCGTCGAGCCCCGCCGTGTGGCACCAGTCGATCTTGATGAAGTCCACGTTCCAGGACGCGAAACGGCGCGCGTCGACGAACTCGCGCCCGCGACTTCCGGGGTAGCCCTGGCAGGTGCGGTCGCCCGCGCAGGTGTAGAGGCCGAAGCGCAGGTCGCGCTTGTGAAGGTATGCCGCGAGGCCGTGCATGTTCGGGAAGCGCCAGAGGTTCGGCTCGAGCTGACCGTCGTCGTCGCGGAGGCTGCCCTCCCACGCGTCGTCGACGACGACGTAGCGGTATCCAGCGTCGCGCATGCCGCTCTCTATCAGCGCGTCGGCGGTCTCATGCACCACCGTGTCGGACACGAAGGGGCCGAAGCGGTTCCAGGAGTTCCAGCCCATCGGCGGCGTCGGTGAGAGGCCGTCGCTCTGCGCGCCGAGTCCCATCTATCTATTGCGCGGTCCGGCGGGTGGTCAGTCCTTAGGGTTGCCGCGCGGATCGAGCGAGACGAAGTACGACTCGCACGCCATCTCGACGAGCTGCGACGTCAGCGCGGGCGGCTGGCCGAGGAAGCGTGCCGTGTCGATCAGCTGCTCGATGATGTCGCGCGGGTGACACGAGCGCAGCCCGATGTTCTTCGTGCGGTAGATCGCGAGGATCTGGGACATCGACTCCGCGCGGTACTCGATGTTCTTGCGCGCGCACATGCGCTTGAAGATCTCCTCGTACTGCGCAACGGTCGGCGCCTCGATACCGATCTTGTAGCGGATACGGCGCAGGAAGGCTTCGTCGACGAGATCGGCCGGATCGAGGTTCGTCGAGAAGATGATGAGCATGTCGAAGGGGATCTCGATCTTCTTGCCGGTGTGCAGCGTGAGGTAGTCGACGCGCTTCTCGAGCGGAACGATCCAGCGGTTCAGGAGGTCCTTAGGAGAGACGCGCTGGCGGCCGAAGTCGTCGACCATGAAGATGCCGCCGTTCGCCTTCATCTGGAACGGCGCCTCGTAGAACTTCGAGGTCTCGTCGTAGATGAGGTCGAGCGTTTCGAGGGTGAGCTCGCCGCCGGTCATGACGATCGGGCGCTTGCTGATGATCCAGCGATGGTCGAAGCGCAGCCGGTCGGACGCAGCCTGCTCCATGACCGGGCGGTGGTAGACCTGGTCGAAGATCTTGATGACCTGCTGATCGATCTCGACCGCATACGGAAGAACGACCTCGCCGCGCAACAGCGACACGAGCACCTCGGCGATCGTGGTCTTGCCGTTGCCGGGTGGGCCGAACAGGAAGATCGACTTGCCGGAGTTCACGGCGGGCCCGAGCTGCGCGAGCGTCTCGCGCGGGATGACCATGTGCGCGAACGCGCGCGCGAGGTCCTCAGGCGTTACATGGATGTTCGAGATGGACTGGCGCTGCACGGCCGCGATGTAGGTCGCGAGGGGCACCGGCGCCTTGCCGACGTACTGGCTGCGCGCGAGCGCTTCCTGTGCCTTCTCCGAACCGCGGTCGACGATGACGAACTGGTAGGACGCGGACGAGATGCCCGCGCCGCCACGGATCTCGACCAGACGCTCGGTCTTGAGGAAATCCATGATCTTGTCCGTGACGCCCTGGATGCTCAGACCCAGCGCGCTCGCGAGGTCGGCCATCGACATCTGGCCGCGCAGGTAGAGCGTCTTCAGCGCGAGGTCCGCGAGGAAACCGAGCGTCAGTCCGGTCTGCTCGATCGTCTGCGGCTCCGGTGGCAGCGGGATCGCCGGCATCTCCGGGTGCATCGCGGATGCGGACGCGGCTGTCGGGATCGGTCGGGTCTGCGTTTGCGGTTGGTACAAGTCCCTCTGAACCCCTTCCTGAATGCCTAACGGAGCATAGCGTCGAAGGTCTCCTCGTCTACCACTTTGACACCCAGCTGACGTGCCTTTTCGAGTTTGCTGCCCGCGCCAGGACCCGCGACGAGCAGATCCGTTTTCGCGCTGATGGAAGAGGTCGTCTTACCTCCGAGCGAGCGCACGATCGCCTCGGCTTCTTCACGCGATCGTCGTTCGAGCGTTCCGGTGAACACGACGGTCTTGCCCGCGAACGGACCGCTCGCCGCCGCGACAGGGCGCGGCGCGGGCAGGATCGGCCGCAGCTCCGCTTCCGCGAGACGCGCGAGGAATCGCTGCTCCTCCGGCCGCTGGAAATGTTCGCTGATGCTGCGCGCGACGACCTCGCCGACACCGTTGATCTGCTGGAGCTCGTCCGCAGTCGTCGCCCTCAGCACGCGCAGCACGTCACCGAACGACGGGTCCTTGGGGAGTCGCTCAACGAGCCAGTGCGCGAGATCGTCCGCGGTCGTCCAGCCAACGTGCGGCACTCCGAGCGCGTTCAGCATCCGCTCGAGCGGTCTGCGCCTCGCGTTCTGGATGCGCTCGTAGATGTTCGTCGCGCTCTTCTCGGCGAAACGGTCGAGACCCTGCAGCTGCTCCTTCGTGAGAAAGAAGACGTCAGCCGGATTCGTCACAAGGCCGCGTTCCTGGAGCTGCGTGATCAGCGACCAGCCCACGCCCTCGATGTCGAACCCACCGCGCCCGACGAAATGACCGATGCGCTGCCCTGTTTTCGCCGGGCACTCGGGATTCGCGCAGCGGTACGCGACCTCGCCCTCCGCGTGCTCCACCGCGCCGCCGCATTCGGGGCAGCGCTCGGGCATCGCGAACTGCTTGTACCGCCTGCCCTTCGCGCGAGCATCGTGCTCGGCTCGCACGACCTCCGGGATCACGTCCCCGGCGCGCTGGATGACCACACGGTCCCCCACCCGCACGTCGAGGCGGAGCACCTCGCCCTGGTTGTGCAGCGTCGCGCGGCGCACCGTCGTGCCGCCGACCTGGACCGGCGCGAGCCACGCGACGGGCGTCAAGACCCCGGTCCGCCCGACGTAGACCTTGATGTCCTCGACCGTGGTCGTCGCCTGCTCCGCCGGGAACTTGAACGCGATCGCCCATTTCGGATTGCGCGCGACGTAGCCCAGCCGGTCCTGATCCTCGACGCGGTCGACCTTGACGACGACGCCATCGGTGCCGTAGTCCAGGTCGTGCCGCTTCTCCTTCCAGCTCTCGATGTACGCCAGCGCCTCATCGACATCCTTCGCGCGCTTCCAGTGCGGGTTCGTACGGATGCCGAGCTCGCGTAGGCGCTCGAGCAGCTCATGCTGCGACGTCACCTCGAGCCCGGCGGCGGAGTACGACCACATCGCGAGATTGCGCTTCGCCGTCGCCTTCGGGTCGAGCTGCCGCACCGCGCCCGCGGCCGCGTTTCGCGGATTCGCGAAGAGCGCCTCGCCACGCTCGGCGCGCTCTTTGTTCGTCGCATCGAACGCGGCGGTCGGCAGATAGACCTCGCCGCGCACGTCGACGCGGCCGGCGACCTTCGCGCGGAAGGTGAGCGGGATGGACTTGATCGTCCGGAGGTTCGCGGTCACGTCCTCGCCGACGAAGCCGTCGCCGCGCGTCGCGCCCTGCACGAAGCGTCCGTCCTGATAGGCGAGGTTGATCGCAAGCCCGTCGATCTTCAGCTCGCACACATATCCGATGTCCTCGCGGCCGAGGCCCTTTCGCACACGCTGATCGAACGCGCGGAGCTCCGCCTCATCGAAGGCGTTGGACAACGACAGCATCGGATGCGCGTGTTCGACCGGCGCGAAGCGGTTCGAGGCCGGCGCTCCGACCCGCTGCGTCGGCGAGTCGGGCGTCACGAGCTCGGGGTGCTTCAACTCGAGCTCCTGGAGCTCGCGTATCAGCGCGTCGTACGCCGCGTCGGCGATCGCCGGCGTATCGAGGACGTGGTACTCGTGGTTCGCCTTCTCGATCTGCTCGCGCAGCTCGGCGACGCGCTTCTCGGTGGACGATGTGGCCATGCCGCGATTCTCGCTCAGCCGCCCGTGCTAGCGTCGCCGGCGATGGCCGCCGCTCCACCCGTCACTGCGATCGACCTGACCCAGTTCTCCGAGCTCATCGACAACGCCCGGACCGACGGCGACCGCGGCCAGAGCACCGGCGTGGTCGCGACGGCGGATGACGGCCGACCCGACGTCGCCCTGAAGGGCAGCCTGATGGTGTGGGACGCGGACCACCTCGCGTGGTGGGAGCGCGGCCGCGCCGAGACCGAGGCCGGCGTGCGCGCGAATCCGCGGGTGGCCGTGCTGGTGCGGAATGTCACCCGCGACAAACGGTCTCTCCGCTTCTACGGCACCGCGCGGATCGTCGACGACCCGGAGCGCGAACGCATCTGGGAGCGGGTGATCCAGCTTGAGAAGGACACCGATCCGGAGAAGCAGGGCGTCGCCGTCCTGGTGCGCGTGGATCGTGTGCGCGCGGGTAAGTTCGACATCCAGCGGCGTTAAGTCTTCGGCGGCTGCCACTTCGATTTCTCTCGGCCGGGTCGGCCCCCGTATCGCGGATCCGGGACCGTCTCCCCGCCCTGTTTCCGTTTGCGCGCGCGGCTCGTGACGCCGGTCTCCGGATCCCGGCGCGCGATCTTCTGCGCGCCTTTCGCCGCCCGCTTCGACGGCGTCTCACCGCGTCCTCTCGCTTTCTCGGCTCGCGTCTTCGGCATCTCATTCTCCCGACCCGGTTCGACGCGAGCGTACGCTGACGCGCGTGGACGAGTCGGAGGTCGAGCGCACCCTCATCACATGCGAGCGAGCCTTGGTCGGTCCGGGCATGCCCGATCTCCGAGCGCTCGGCTTCTGGCGCGCGGTGGCGGCGGTGAAGCGGCGCGGTGATCTTGTCGAGCGCTACGCGTCGCGGGTTGCGGCGATCGATCGCCAGGCGTTCCGCCGTCGCGTTCGTCTGACCTTCCCGGTCACGCTCGGCGTCGTCGCGCTCGACATCGCGCTCTTCGGCGGTCTGTTGCTGCTCGCGATCGCGATCGGCGCCCCGCGCCCGTGGCGCGAGCTACTTGTCCTTGCCGGAGCAGGGACCCTCGATGTCGCGACGCATGGCCTGGCTCACCTCGCCGTCGGCACGCTCGGCGGGATTGGCTTCACCGACTGGTTCGTCGACCTGCCCAAGAGACCGCAGCCCGGCTTCAAGATCGACTACGCGTCGTACCTGCGCGCGTCGCCGCGACAGCGGGCCTGGATGCACGCCGCGGGCGCGATCGCCACCAAGCTCACGCCATTCCTCGTCATCCCATTCGCGGTCGCGATCGGGACCGAGACGTGGGCGGTGCTCATCCTTCTCGCGCTCGGCGTCATCCAGATCCTCACCGACGTGCTCTACTCGGTACGCGCCTCGGACTGGAAGAAGTTCCGCCGTGAGATGCGACTCGCGCGCTAGGACTGGAGACGGGCAACTATTCCCTCGGCGAACACGTCGGCGCTAGCCGCATCCAAGAACAGATACGGCTCGATCAGCTCAAGTTCGATGAGGGCTGGTGTGCCGTCCGCACGCTCCAACATATCGACCCGCGCGTACAGGATCGCTTCCGGCACTTGCGCGAGCGCGAGCGAGGCGGCATCGAGCTGCGCCGGTGACGGCGCCATCGGCTCCACTGTGGCTCCCCAGTAGGGGTGGGCGCGGTAGT
>JANNUM010000080.1:0-4790 GCA_031395235.1 Chloroflexota bacterium | reverse complement strand
CGCGGCGATGGCCCGCTGGATCACTCGCGAACATCCCCGCGTCGATCGCGTCGCGTGTCCGTGGCTCATCGAGCGCTTCGTCGACAAGGACGCGGAGTTCCTGTACGTCGGGAGCGACGCGGTCGCCGCCGAGGCCAAGCGCGTTGGCGCGACTCCGTACGACATCAAGGACGCCGACCTCGGCCATCACGGCGCCGAGTGCAGTTTCGACGCCTTCGTGCATCACTACGGGCTCGACAAGGATCCGGCGATGACCTACATGGCGAAGGTGATCCGCGGCGCGGATACGGAGGACAAGGACCTCACGCCGGAGTCGCGCGGCGTCGAAGCGCTCCTCGATGGCGTTCGCGCGATGCACCAGCCCAACGACCAGGAACAGCGAAGGGCGTCGAGGCCGATCCTCGACGCGCTGTACGCATACTGCCGCGCGAAGGTCGCCTAGAGCACCTGGCGAGCGCAGACGCGTCGGCATCGCTGATCGCTAACGCAGACATGGAACACTCCGCGACGATGAGTCTTTGGCTCGATGGTGTCTCGCGCTCCTATCCACCGCTCGATAGCGATGTAACGGCGGACGTCGCGGTCGTGGGCGCCGGCATCACCGGCGTCGCGACCGCGTACTTCCTCGCGTCCGCGGGCGCGAAGGTCGTCGTACTTGAGGCGCGCGGCGTGGCGGAGGCGGCGAGCGGACGCAACGCGGGATTCCTCCTCGCCGGCGTCGCGGAGAACTTCGTCGCGGCCTCACGTCGTTACGGAGAGAGGAACGCGTTACGGATCTGGCGTTTGACGCAGCGCACGCAGGCGCTCGCACGCTCGCTGGTCGTAGAGCACGGCATCGACTGCGACCTACGCTGGAAGGGATCCGACCAGATCGCGAGCGACGACGACGAGTGGCGCGAGATCGAGGCCAGCGCGCAGCGACTGTCCTCCGAGGGCGTCGCAGCGAGCGTCGATCCCACGAAGCGGAGCGCGACGTACGCCGACGACGGCGAGCTGCATCCCGTGCGCTGGGTGCGCGGGCTCGCCGCCGCGGCAGTGACGAAGGGTGCGCGCATCCACGAGACGACCCGGGTGGACGCGATCGCCCCCGGCGAGGCGCGCACCGCGACTGGTGTCGTGCGGGCGGGTGCGATCGTCCTTTGTACCAACGCGTACACCGCGCACCTCGCGACCTCGCGCGTGCGGCCGGTGCGCGGACAGATGCTCGCAACGGCGGCAACAGCGCCGGTCTTCGAACGTCCGGCGTACGCGAATCGCGGCTACCAATACTGGCGACAGACGAGCGACGGCCGCGTGCTCGTCGGGGGATGGCGCGACACCGCTGTGGACGCGGAGGTCGGCGAGGAGGAGCGCACGACGGACGTGATCCAGAAGCAGCTCGAAGCGTTCCTGCGCGAGCACGCCATCACTGCCGCGGTCACGCACCGCTGGGCTGGCACGATGGGTTTCTCGCACGATGCGTTGCCATACATCGGACGCATCGCGGGGGGCGTGTTCGTATGTGGCGGATTCACCGGGCACGGGATGTCGTTCGGTCCCGCTTCGGCCGAGCTCGTCGCGGTGCTCGTGCGCGGCGGCACACATCCAGACGCCGACCTCTTCGACCCAGCGCGCTGATGGCGGTGAGCCCGCCGGGATTCGAACCCGGAGCCAAGGGATTAAAAGTCCCCTGCTCTACCGTTGAGCTACGGGCCCCAATGTTTCCAATCATTGTGGAGCAGGGGGATTGCCGGTTCGAGCGAAGGGATTGCTCGGACGTCGTCGGCGCTAGAGTGCGCGATCAGAGAGTGGCGCGGTGGTTCTCAGAAGCGAGGGGCAGACATGGCAACTACGCGCTCCTTTGATGTGATCGTCGCCGGCGGAGGGATCGCCGGTTCGACGCTCGCCGGTGTCCTATGAGCAGTTCCTCCGACTCCTTCCAAGCGAACGGTTGAGCTTGGAGTCGTCGAGCTTCGAGGATCCGCTGGCCGCGCGTATCGGAGAGGCTAAGAAGAACATCGTGGGTCTGGTGACGTAGCTCACAAAGCTACCGTTTGTCCTCGCGCGCGCGGGGTCTATCGCTCAGCCGCGCGCGTTCGGATCGTCGAAGATGAACTTCCAGCTTCCATCAGCCTGCCGCCGCACCACTTCGATGGCCTTGCCCTCGAGTGGCACCTCGCTGCCGTTGGGCGCATGCCCGGTCCCTCGCCAGTCGTCATAGAGGATCGCCACGCCGTCGAGCTCCGCGACAATGGTCGCCGCGAGGACAACGTTCGTGGGCTTCAGCTCGATGAACGGCCGCATGGCCTCTCGGATCTGGTCGGGCCCGACCGCGGGTGGCTCCCCGGATTGACCGGGCACGACGGCCTGACGTTCGTAGAGGGCGACGATGGCCTCGAGATCCCCGGCCTCAAGGGCTTTGGCGAAAAGCTGATCGACTTCGAGAGGGGTCTTGGCTGCCACAGCTCATCTCCTTCAGTAGCGCTGAATTCAGGGATCGTACGCGACGCTTGCCCCGCTTTGAGTTCCGACGGTAGAAACGACGCCATACGACGGGAGGTCCACTGAGTAGATGCCGACAGTGATCTGCGCAGCTAAACGGACGGATGGCTCGTCGTGCAAGGCACCCGCGATGGAAGAAGAGAGTAGATTTCCGTGGCGCAAGGGGAGGGATCCAACATGGCTGTGCTCGAGACGATCGAGACCGAGCGCCTTAAGACCATCGCGACGACGTTCTCGGGCCTGCTGCTGCGCCCGGGCGACGACGGCTACGAGGAAGCACGCAGGATTCACAACGGCCTCATCGACAAGCGACCCGCGCTGATTGCCCGCTGCCGGGGGACCGCCGACATCGCGGAGGCATTGCGGTTCGCGCGACAGGCCGGTCTCGAGGTCTCTGTGCGCGGCGGCGGCCACAACGTTGCGGGCCGCGCGGTTACGGATGGCGGAGTGATGATCGACCTCTCGCTCATGCGGGGCATCTACGTCGATCCTGTGGCGCGGACCGCGCGAGCGCAGGGCGGCGTCAACTGGCGGGAGTTCAACCGCGAGACTGCTATGCACGGGCTCGCCACCACCGGCGGACAAATCTCGACGACCGGGATCGCCGGGCTCACGCTCGGCGGCGGGATCGGCTGGCTCGCTGGAAGGTACGGACTCGCTGTGGACAACCTCATCTCCGTCGAGCTCGTCACCGCGGACGGCGAGGTCGTGATCGCAAGCGAAGCGAAGCATCCGGACCTCTTCTGGGCGCTCCGCGGAGGCGGTGGCAACTTCGGGATCGCGGCATCCTTCGAGTACCGCCTCCACCCGCTGCACGAGGTCACCGGCGGTCTGGTCGCATATCCGTTCCCCGCAGCGAGGGACGTTCTGCGCTTCTTCCGGACGTTCGTGGAGTCGGCCCCTGATGACCTGGGCGTCGTCGCCGCGCTCGTCCACGCGCCGGATGGATCTGGCGCGAAGCTGGCTGCGCTCGTCGTGTGTCACGCTGGCTCTCCCGACCACGCGAAGACAGACCTCAAGCCGCTCCTTGAGTTTGGGTCGCCGGCGCTCTCCCAAGTGGGGCCGATGCCGTACCCGGTCATCAACACGATCCTCGACAGTGGCTACCCCAAGGGCGCGCTCAACTACTGGAAGTCGACCTTCCTGCGCTCGTTCGATGATGGGGCGATAGACGCCATGATCGATCGGTTCGCCGTAAGCCCGTCGCCGATGAGCGCGATCGTCGTCGAATACTTCCACGGCGCGACGACGCGTGTCGGCGTGTCCGAGACCGCCGTGCCGCACCGGCTACCCGGCTACAACCTCCTCATCACAGGGGTCTGGGCGGGACCGGGAGCGACGGAAGACAACGTCGCCTGGACTCGGACGACCTTCGCCGCGCTCCAGCCGTATGCCGCGACGGGGCGATGGCTGAACTACCTCGAGCGCGACGACGGGCAGGACGCGGTCCGGGCCGCCTACGGTCCGAACTACGCGCGGCTTGCCGAGGTGAAACGCAAGTACGACCCGGAGAACGTGTTCCGACTCAACGTCAACATCGAGCCCGCGCACACGTAACTGAAGCCCGGCTGCGCATGCTGGGGCCCGACGCGCTGTACGAGGTCCCGGCCGCGAGTTACGGTGCCGACGCTGGCGCAGTTCGAAAACGCCTATCTCTTTCGACAAGCGAGCGCGGGCGAATGCCTTTGCCCTGGAAGACGTAGCGTCCAGCTCGCCCCTCTCCACCGCGCGCAAGACGTTTATCGATTAGCGCTCGTAGCTCGCGTGCGTTTTCTGACTTAGACACGCGCGCATTCTCGGGCGCAGCGCGCATCCGTGTCGGCCTCTCGAATGCACTGACTTGCTCGTCGCGGCGGAGATTCGGGCCTACGCTCCTCCCTCTCGCTACTTCAGCGTCAGGACGACGTTTCCCGTCTTCTGCCCCGTTTCGACGTACCTCGTCGCCTCGACCACTTGCTCGAGTGGGTAGCAGCGATCGATGACCGCCCGGTACTTCCCTGCCTCGATGAGCTCCTTGAGGAAGAGGACGTCCTTCTTCGTGTATCGAGTTATCCCGACCTTCACCCTCTTGTCTCCGATCCGCCGCGTCAACAGGGCCAGTAGTGGAACGTGCCACAGGAACCCGAGGTCCGTTTCGATGTAGATGCCGCCCGGCTTGAGCGAGCGTCTGCAGCGCCTGAACGAGTGCTTGCCTACGGCGTCGAAGATGACGTCGTACGTCTTGCCGTTCTTGGTGAAGTCTTCCTGCGTGTAGTCGACGACCTCGTCGGCTCCGAGCGATCTCACGAGCTCGAGGTTCTTGGTGTTGC
>JANNUM010000072.1:0-3385 GCA_031395235.1 Chloroflexota bacterium | reverse complement strand
GATACGTCGCGGGCGGTCATCATGGCGTCCGTGAAGGGGAACGATGCTCAGTCAGTCCTACCTGCGTGAGCTCAAGGGGTTCCACCGCGCACTGGGTGACGTGACCCGCCTGCGTGTCGTGCAGATCCTGGCGACCGAGGGGGAGTTCCCGGTCTCAGAGCTCGTCCGGCGTTTGCGGATCAGCGCGCCACTGATGTCCTGGCACCTCCGACGGCTCACGCGCGCGGGCATCGTTAAGACGGAGCGCGTTGGCCGCGAGGTCCGCTGCTCGTTCGACCGCGAGCACTTCACGGAGATGCAGGAGCGCAGCTTCCGCGCGCTTATGAACCGCGTCTCGTGAGCATCGTCCCGGACCGTCTCGCGAAGACCACACGCGTCGGGATCGCGCCGATCGCGCGGCGACTGCATGCACTCGGTGTGAGCGCGAACGCCGTCACCGTCGTCGGATTCCTTGTCACGGTCGCCGGCTCAGCGCTGCTGGCGGCCGGCCAGCCGGGGCCGGCGCTATTGCTGCTGCTTCTCGGCACGCTCAGCGACGCGCTGGACGGGCAGATCGCGCGTGCGGCCGGCGGCGGGACGCGCTTCGGCGCATTCCTGGACTCGACCCTCGACCGTCTGTCGGACGCGGCTCTCGCGATCGCAGCGGTCCGACTCGGGGCCGCGATGCTCGACCCGATCGGCACGGCGGACATTCTGTTCTGGGGCGGCCTGCTTCTGCTCGTGGCGTCGTTCCTCGTCAGCTATGTCCGCGCCAAGGCCGAATCCCTCGGTGAAGGCGCGAGCGTCGGGCTCGCTCCGCGCGAAGCCCGCATCGCGATCTATCTCGTCGGCGTGGCGGCCTGGGCCGTCACCGGCAACCCTCAGCTCTTCGCGGCGGCCGTTGCGGTCACCGCGTTCCTCGCCATGGTCACCGTCATCCAGCGCATCGCCCACATGGCGAGTGTGCTAGATGAAAAGAAAGGTTGAAATAACAGATGACAGCCAAGAAACGAACAGCCAACAGGAACCGCCCCGCCGGTCGGAAGATCCGCGTCGCGATCATCGGTGTCGGCAACTGCGCGAGCTCGCTCGTGCAGGGCGTGCACTACTACCGGAACGCCAAGCCCGGCGATCCGATCCCCGGGATCATGCACGTCGATCTCGGTGGCTATCACATCCGAGACGTCGAGTTCGTCGCCGCGTTCGACGTGGACAAGAACAAGGTCGGCAAGGATCTCGCCGACGCGATCTACGCGAAGCCGAACAACACCTATCGCTTCGCGGACGTGCCGAAGACCGGCGTGAGGGTCAGCCGCGGCATGACGCACGACGGCATCGGCAAGTACCTCTCGAAGGTCGTCATCAAGGCGCCCGGCGAGACGGCCGACATCGTGAAGATCCTGCGCGACCCGAAGACCGATGTCGTCGTCTCCTACCTGCCCGTCGGCAGCGAGGAAGCGACGAAGTGGTACGTCGAGCAGGTGCTCGAGGCGGGTTGCGCCTTCATCAACTGCATCCCGGTCTTCATCGCCCGCGAGCCCTACTGGCAGAAGCGCTTCGCCGCCAAGGGCCTGCCGATCATCGGGGACGACATCAAGTCGCAGGTCGGCGCGACCATCACGCACCGAGTGCTCACGCGGCTCTTCATGGACCGTGGGGTACGGCTCGACCGCACCTACCAGCTGAACTTCGGCGGGAACACGGATTTCCTGAACATGCTCGAACGCGAGCGCCTCGAGTCGAAGAAGATCAGCAAGACGAACGCCGTCACGAGCATGCTCGACTACCCTCTGGCTCCGGATGATGTCCACGTCGGCCCGTCCGACTACGTGCCGTGGCTGCTCGACCGGAAGTGGTGCTACATCCGCATGGAGGGCACAACGTTCGGAGACGTGCCGCTCAACGTCGAGGTGAAGCTCGAGGTGTGGGACTCGCCGAACAGCGCGGGCGTAGTCATCGACGCGATCCGGTGCTGCAAGCTCGCGCTCGACCGCGGCCTGGGCGGCACGATCGTGGCCCCGTCGGCCTACTTCATGAAGTCGCCCCCGCGCCAGATCCACGACGACAAGGCGCGCGAGGGCGTCGAGGCGTACATCAAGGGCACTGACCAGACCACACTCGCGGGGAAGGCCTAATGCGGCTGCGCCTCCCCTTCGACGGCCTCTACTGGTCGTGGCGCGTCGCGGCGGCGCTGGTACAGCGTCTCCCGGCGCGGCTCGTCTACAGCGGGGCCGTGGTCGGCGGCGAGGTCGGGTATCTGCTG
The DNA here is from genome assembly GCA_031395235.1 of Chloroflexota bacterium. GTDB lineage: Bacteria > Chloroflexota > Limnocylindria > P2-11E > P2-11E > CF-39. The sequence goes on along the minus strand of JANNUM010000072.1, from coordinate 1,143 downwards.
TGGCGGCGCAGGCGAGAGATCACCAAGGGCAACTTCGCGATCGTCCTCGGAAGGTCTGCGGAGGACCCCGAGGTGGCGCGCGTGGCCCGACGCGCCTTCCGGAACTTCGGCAAGTACCTCACCGAGATCATGCGTTTCCCGGCGATGGGTCACGCCGAGCTGCACGAGCTGGTGAAGATCGATCCGGCCTCGCTCGAGTACCTGCGGTCCGCTCGCGAACGCGGCCGCGGGATCATCTTCGTCTCCGCGCACTTCGGCAACTTCGAGATCGGCGGCGCGCGCATCGCGCAGGACATCCCGCTCACGGTCGTCGCCGACGAGCTCCAGAACCAGCGGCTCATGGACTTCCTCGTGGCGAACCGCGAGCACAAGAACGTCGTCATCCTTCCGCCCGAGGGCGCGACGCGCCGCGTGCTCGCCGCGCTGCGCCGGAATGAGATGGTGGGCTTCATGATGGATCTCGGCCCGCGCGCCCACGAGCTCGACAACGTGGAAGTGACGTTCTTCGGCGTCCGCACCGCCTTCCCGACCATCGCCGCCGCGCTCGCACGCGTCTCGGGCGCGCCGATCATCGTCGCCGCGGTGACCCGAGACCGCGACAATTCCTTCAAAGGCGTGGCGGTGCCGCCGATCTTCGTCGAGCGGACGAAACAGGCGGCGAGCGACCTGGAGCGCGCGACGCAGGCGATCGTGCACGCGCTCGAAGGGCTCATGCGTCCCGCTCCCGACCAGTGGTACATCTTCCGTCCGATGTGGCCGGCGCCCCTGGACGCCGCGACCTAGCGATGCTGACGGGAGCGCTCTCCCGCGCGTCGGAGCGCGCCCTGCCCCTGATGCCGAGAGTGCTCATCGGCCCGTTCGCCGAGGTCGTCGGGACGATCGCGTATCTCGCGGCGCCGGGCGCACGAAGCGCCGTGCGTGCCAACCTCGCGATCATCGCACCGGAGCGGAACGGCAGTGGCCTGGTCCGGCGGATCTTCGTCGAGCAGACGCGCAATTACGTCGAGATCTTTTCCATCCCGCGCACCGACCCGAAAAAGCTCCTGGCAGAGATGCGGACCGATGGCTGGGAGCACGTGGTCCGCGCGTACGAGCAGGGGAAGGGCGTCGTCTTGGCCAGCGCGCACCTGGGCCCGGTGTCGG
>JANNUM010000070.1:0-1548 GCA_031395235.1 Chloroflexota bacterium | reverse complement strand
CGGGAGAGCGGCTCCCGATGGTGGTCTGGGCGTACCCGCGCGAGTTCACCGACTCGGCGTCGGCGGGCCGCGTCCAGGGGTCGGCCAACCGCTTCACCTCCATTTCGGGATCGTCGCACCTCCTGCTGCTCACGCAGGGCTACGCCGTCTTCGACGGCCCAACCATGCCGATCATCGGCGAGGGAGAAACCGCGAACGACTCGTACGTCGATCAGCTCGTGTCGAGCGCGCAGGCGGCCATCGACAAGGCGGTCGAGATGGGTGTGGCGGACCGGGCCCGCGTCGGCGTCGGCGGCCACAGCTACGGTGCGTTCATGACCGCCAACCTGCTCGCGCACTCCGATATCTTCGCGGCCGGCGTGGCGCGCAGCGGCGCCTACAACCGTTCGCTCACGCCGTTCGGCTTCCAGTCTGAGACGCGCACCTACTGGGAGATTCCGGACATCTACGGCAGGATGTCGCCGTTCAACTACGCCAACAAGATCAACGAGCCGATCCTGCTGATCCACGGTGAGGCAGACGACAACTCGGGCACTTTCCCGATCCAGTCCGAGCGGCTCTACATGGCGCTCAAGGGCCACGGCGCCACGGTTCGCTACGTCACGCTGCCGCACGAGGCGCACGGCTACGTGGCGCGCGAATCGGTGCTGCACACGGTGGCGGAGATGCTGAACTGGGCAAACGAGTGGGGCAAGAGCGCCAAGCCGCGAACGACGACGAGCCAGCGACAGTAGGGGTCTGACCCCTCCGCACCGCTATAATAGGGAGTCCCCCTCAGGAGATGACCGAAATGAAACGGGTAATCCTCGTCGCACTACTCGCTACCATCCTCGCCGCGCCCGCGTTTGCCGATGTCACCGTCAAGTCCACGGCCAGCGGCAAGGGCATGGGCATGTCGACCAACATGGTGACCACGACCTTCATCAAGGGCAACAAGATGAGGACCGACACCGTGGTCGGCGATACCACCCAGACGATGATCTTCGACGTCGACAACCAGCGCCTGTATTCCTTCAACTCGAAGAAGAAGGAAGCCGACGCGTGGGACATGCAGGCGTTCGCCGCCAACATGAAGGGCGTCGACACCAGCCAAATGACGGCCTCGGTGAAGGCCAACGGCAAGACCAAGGAGATTGCGGGCAAGACCGCCTCCGGCTATGACATGTCGATCTCGATGCCGACCACCATGGGCGGCCAGGACGGCATGAAGATGACGGTGAACCTGACCGGTCCGATGTGGGTGGTGAAGGGCGCGCCCGGCACCGCCGAGTACATCGCCTTCTACAAGGGCGCGGTCGAGAAGGGCTGGATCTTCAGCGACCCGCGCGGTGCCAAAGGCTCGCCGGGCCAGGCCAAGGCGATGGCCGAAATGTACCGGGAACTCGCGGACACCGGCGGCATCCCGTACGAGACCGAAATGAACATCAAGATGGGCGGCGACGGGCCGATGGCGGCCATGATGGCGAAGATGGGCAACATCAGCAGCACCAGCACGGTGCAGTCCGTTGACACCGGCACGCTCGCCGCCGACCTGTTCGCGGTGCCGGC
>JANNUM010000069.1:0-4927 GCA_031395235.1 Chloroflexota bacterium | reverse complement strand
GCCTCGGTCGCGTACTTGTTGATGCCGACGATGGTCCGTTCGCCCTTCTCGACCCCCTCCTGGAAACGGAACGACGCCTCGGTGATCTCGCGCTGCGGGTAGCCGCGCTCGACCGCCTCCACCATGCCGCCCATCTTCTCGATCTCCGCGAGGTACTTGTCGAACCCCTCCTCCATGACGTTGGTGAGGTGCTCGAGGTAATAGGAGCCCGCGAGGGGGTCCGCGGTGTCCGCGACCCCAGACTCGTGCGCGATGACCTGCTGCGTGCGCAGCGCGAGCGTTACGGCCTCCTTCGTCGGGAGCGCATAGGTCTCGTCGAGCGAGTTGGTGTGCAGCGACTGCGTGCCGCCGAGCACCGCGGCGAGCGCCTGCAGCGCGACGCGAACGACGTTGTTGTACGGCTGCTGCGCCGTGAGCGAAACCCCCGCGGTCTGCGCGTGCGTACGCAGCTGCAGCGCCCGCGCATTCGTCGGGTGGTAGCGGCGCTCGATCTCGCGCGCCCAGATCCGCCGCGCCGCTCGGAACTTCGCGATCTCCTCGAAGAAGTCGTTATGCACGTCGAAGAAGAAGGACATCCGCGGAACGAAGTCGTTCACGTCGAGGCCGGCGGCGACGCCCCATTTCACGTACTCGATCCCGTCGATGAGCGTGAACGCGAGCTCCTGGATCGCCGTCGAGCCGGCCTCGCGGATGTGGTAGCCGGAGACGGAGATCGTGTTCCACTTGGGCACCTCGCGGGAGCCGAATCGGAAGGTGTCGATGACGAGGTCCATCGCCGGCCGTTCGGGCACGATCCACTCGCGCTGCGCGATGTATTCCTTGAGGCAGTCGTTCTGGATCGTTCCGCCGAGGGCAGTGAGCGGGTAGCCGCGTTTCTCGGCGGCGGCGAGGTACATCGCCCACACGACCCCGGCCGGCCCGTTGATCGTCATCGACGTCGTGACCTCGTCGACGGGGATCTTGTCGAAAAGGATCTCCATGTCGCGGATCGTGTCGACGGCCACGCCCTCGCGACCGACCTCGCCGCGCGACAGCGGATCGTCGGAATCGCGCCCCATCAGGGTCGGCATGTCGAACGCCGTGGAGAGACCGGTCACGCCGTGCGCGAGCAGGTAGTGGAAGCGCTCATTGGTGTGCTCGGCCGAGCCGAAGCCCGCGAACTGGCGCATCGTCCAGAGGCGCGAGCGGTACATCGTCGGATGGATGCCCCGCGTGTATGGGAACTCGCCCGGCGCGGCGAGGTCGCGCGCCGCGTCGAAGCCCTCTAGGTCATCGGCGGTGTACAGCGGATCGATCGGGACTTCGGAGAGCGTCGCGAAGCGCTCTTTGCGCTCGGCGCGCTTCTTCACCGCCGGCCCGTACGACTCGTCCAGCCACCGCTGCTTCGCGGTCTTGCTCGATCTCTCGCTTCGCGAGGAGACACGCTCAGGACTGGTGGACTCGCTCCTCGCGGCACGCTCGCTGCGGCTCGCTGACAGGGGCCCCTCCCCCTGACCGCTCGTCGCTCGATTCATGCGGCGACCAGCGAGCGCGCGATGACCATGCGCTGCACCTCGCTCGTCCCTTCATAGAGCGTCGTCGCGCGCGCATCGCGGGCGTACCGCTCGACCTCGTACTCCCGCATGTATCCGTACCCGCCAAACACTTGCAGCGCCTGGTACGTCACCCGCTGCGCCGCCTCGCTCGCGAACAGCTTGGCCATCGACGCTTCGCGCGTGAACGCGGAGCCGCGATCGCGCAGCCACGCCGCGCGCAGGGCGAGCATCCTCGCGGCGTCGAGGTCGGTGCGTGCCCGCGCGAGTGAGAAGCGGATCGCTTCGAACTCGACGATCGGCCGCCCGAACTGGTGCCGCTCGCGCGCATATGCGATCGCGCGCTCGATCACCGCGCGCGCGATGCCGATGGACTGCGCGGCGATCCCGATGCGCCCACCGTCGAGCCCCGCGAGCGCGATGCCGAAGCCGCGACCGATCTCGCCGATCACGGCGTTACCGCCGACGCGGGCGTCCTCGAGAACGAGCGAACTCGTGTCCGAGGCGAGCAGGCCCATCTTGTGGTCCGACGGACCAAGGCTCACGCCGGGCGCGTCCGTGGGAACGATGAAGGCGGTGATCCCCGCGTGTGGTCTGCCCTCCTCGGCCACGCCCACGCGGGCGAACGCGATCACGAGTGGCGCGTACCTGGCGTTCGTGATGAAGTGCTTGCGTCCGTTGAGGACCCAACCGTTGCCGTCACGCCGCGCGGTCGCCCGCAGCGACGCGGCGTCGCTTCCGCTGCTGGCCTCGGTGAGCGCGAACGCGCCGAGCCCCGATCCGTCCACCAGGTGCGGCAGCCAGCGCGCGCGCTGCTCGCGTGTGCCGAAGCGGACGATCGAGCCGGCGACGATGCCGCTGTTGACCGATACACCGACCGCGAGCGACGGCCACGCCGCGGCGAGCTCCTCGAGCACGAGCGCGAACACGACGGTGGACGCGCCGAGGCCGCCCTCAGTCTCAGGAACGCCCATGCCGAGGACACCGAGCTCGCCGAGATCGTGGATGACATCGGCGGGCAGCGCGCCCTCGCGTTCCGCGTCGGCGATGCGCGGCGCAAGACCGGCGGCCCAGTCGCGCACCGCGCCGGCCAGCTCGCGCTCGGTCTGCCCCGCCTCGGGGTTCATCAGGCGCCGGCCTTCGTCTGCTTCACGGCCTCGGTGAAGGCGGGCAGGAACTCGAACAGGTCGCCCACCACGCCGTAGTCCGCGATCTTGAAGATGTCGGCGTCGGGATCCTTGTTCACCGCGACGATCACCTTGCTCGACGTCATCCCGGCGAGGTGCTGGATCGCGCCGGAGATGCCGAGCGCGATGTAGAGGTCGGGCGTGACGGTCTTCCCCGTCTGCCCGACCTGCTCCTCGTTCGGGCGCCACCCGGCGTCGGTCACCGCGCGCGATGCGCCGGTGGCCGCACCGAGCGCGTCGGCCAGCTCCTCGACGAGCTTCCAGTTCTCCGGTCCCTTCAGACCGCGACCCCCGGACACGATGACGCGCGCCTCGCTGAGCGAGACGCGCTTGCTCGAAGTCGCGGTCGGCTCGAAGCGCGCGAACTTCAGCTTCTCGTCGCTCGCGTCGGCCGCGATCGCCGCTGGCTTGACCTCGCCCGCGCCGGCGGGCAGCGTCCAAGCGCCGGGACGGATGGAGAGCACCGCCGGCACTGGCACGCGCAGCGTCGCGCGGACCTTGCCCGCGTACATCGGACGCTTGACCTCGAACGTGCCGTCCTTCGCCGACGCATCAGTGCAGTCCGCGGCATAGGCCCAACCCAGCTTCGCCGCGACCCGCGCCGCGAGATCGCGCCCGTTGAGCGTCGCGCCGGTGAGCACGACCTCGGCGCCGCTGGACTTCGCGTGCTCTGCCACCGCGTTCGCGTGCGCGACCGGGTGGTATCGATCCGTGCCAGTCACTTCGACGACATCTGTGTCGCCGAACGACTTCGCCTTCGCTGCGATCTCCGCGGTGACCCGGCGGAGCTTGCCGTCGTTCCGCTCCGCGACGATCAGGATCTTCATAGGACCTTCGCTTCTTCGTGCAGCAGGCGCGCGAGCTCGACGGCGAGCGTCTTCACATCACCGTCGGCCTTCAGGATCTTCCCTCCGCCGCGTTGTGGCGGCGGCTCCATCGCGATGACCTCGGCCCGTGGCGCGCCCGCCGTCACGCCGAGCGCGGCGAGATCCTTCTCGGGTATCTCCTTCTTCTTGGCTTTCATGATCCCGGGCAGGCTCGGATACCGCGGCTCCTTCGCGCTCTTGTGGACGAGGCCGACGACCGGCAACCGTGCGCTCCACACCTCGTGGCCGCCCTCGATCTCGCGCCACAGCAGGGCGCCGTCTCCGGCGGCCGCGATCTTCGTGAGCATCCCGACGTGTGGCCATCCGAGCGCCTCGGCGAGCGCGGGCCCGACCAAGCCCTGGTCATCGTCCGACGCCTGCTTCCCGCACAGGACGACATCCGGCTTCGCTTCCTTCACGACGGCGGCGAGCGCTTTCGCGACGTCGAGGCCACCGACCTTGTCGTCCGCGGTCACGAGCGTCGCGTCATCGCAGCCCATCGCGAGGGCCTGCCGCAGCGCGTCCCGCGAACGCGCGGGCCCGACCGTGACGACGCTCACCGTCGTCGCGGGATCCAGGTCCTTGTGCTCGAGCGCGACCTCGATCGCGTACTCGTCGTACGGCGAGATCGACCAGGTGATGCCATCGGTCACGACCGACTTCCCGTCCGGCGCGACCTTCACACGGACGGTCGAGTCCGGCACCTGCTTCAGGCAGACCATGAACTTCATGTCAGACGATCTCCTCGTCGTTCGCGTAGCGCATGCCGACCCAGATCGCGAACACCGCCACGACGATCGCGGAGAGCGCGCCCACGATCCAGGCGATCGTGCCGCCGTCGGTCAGATCCATCAGTTCGTCTCCAAACGCGCGGCGACGAGCTCTAGCACGTCGACCGGCTTGATGGACTCTTGCACGCCTTTGGCCCCGACGCCCTCCTCGAGCATGATCAGGCAGTAAGGGCAACCGCTCGCCACCTTGGTCGCGCCCGACTTCGTGGCGAGCAGCTGGTCGACGCGGCGATGGTTCACGCGCTGTCCCATCTTCTCTTCCATCCACATGCGACCGCCGCCGGCGCCGCAGCAGAACCCACGCTCGCGGTGGTGCGGAGCGATCTCGGTGCGCGTCACACCGGGCACCGCGTCGAGGACTTCGCGTGGCGCGTCGTAGATGCCGTTGTGGCGGCCGAGGTAGCACGGGTCGTGGTACGCGACGACCTCCGCCGCGGCTCCGTCGCGCATCGTGATCTTCTTCTCGTCAAGCAGCTTCTTCACGAGCGGCAATGCGTGCACGACCTCGTAGCTGCCACCGAGCTGAGGGTACTCATTAGCGATGGTGTTGA
>JANNUM010000047.1:0-1590 GCA_031395235.1 Chloroflexota bacterium | reverse complement strand
CGCGTAGTTGGCGTGGAGCGACGCCAGCAACTGCTCGACGACGCGCGGGCCGCCTGTCGACGCGCCGATCGCCACGACGCGGGCGGCGCGGCGCGGGCTCACGCGCGGTTGCGGCCGCTGATCCAGCGCCGGGGCGCCATGAATGTGCGTGACGACCGTCACCTGCGCCAGCGCCTTGACCTTCGCGACCATCATGTCGGTCGCGGCCGTCCAGTGCTCATCCGGCATGGGCGTGGGTTTCTCCATGATGTCGAGCGCCCCGGCGGCAAGTGCGTCGCTGCGCGAGTACGATCCGACACGCTCGAAGAACGAGCTGAAGAACAGGATTGGCGTGGGATGGCGCGCCATGATGCGCTGGGTCGCTTCCATGCCGTCCATGCCCGGCATCACCAGATCCATCGTTACCAGATCGGGTTTGAGCTTGACGGTCAGCTCGAGTCCTTCGCCGCCGGTCGCTGCCATGCCCACCACGCGAATGCCCGGGTCCGATTCCAACACGCTCTTGAGCAATTCGCGGGCGACCGCCGAGTCGTCCACGATCAGCACGCGGATCTCGTCCGTTGGAATGGGCGCGGCGTGTTCAGACACGGTCGTGACGATCCTCGGCGCCGGCTGAGTAGGCTGACGGCACAGTCCCGTCGCCATCGATGAGGCGTCGCACCGTATCGAGAATCTGGGCCTGATCGAAGTCCCGCTTGGTGACGTACGCATTCGCGCCGGCCTCGAAGCCGCGCCGGCGGTAGTCGGCCGAATCGCGCGAGGTCACGATGATCACGGGAATGTCGCGGAGCCGCGGGTCGGCACGCAACTGCGCCGTCAGCTCGAACCCGTCCATGCGCGGCATGTCCACGTCGGAGATCACCAGATCCCACTCCGTCTGCCGCAACACCTCGAGCGCCTCCACACCGTCGTGCGCGAGCTCCGTGTCGTAGCCTGCCGCGAGAAGAATACGCCTCTCCAGTTCTCCGGCCACCAGCGAGTCTTCCACCACGAGGACTCGCGCCGCGCGGCCCGCGGCCGGCGCCGGAGCCGGCGGCCGGGCGGTCTGGGCACCGGCCGACCGCACGGCGATCTCGAACAGGGCCTGCACATCCAGGATCGGCACGATCTCGCCGTTGCCGAGGAGGGCGGCTCCCGCAAACGTGTGCTGATTGAGGGCGGGGCCGCGCAACTCTTTGAAGACGAGCTCCTGTTCCGTACGAACCGCACTGACGATCACGCCGTAGCGGCCGCCCCGAGCCTCAATCACGAGCGCGGTCTCTTCCGGAGACGTCACCGCGGCCGGAGGAAGATCGAGCAGCGCTGTCAAGGTCGCCAGCGGAATCGCTTCGACGCCGACTTCAAGAAGGTGGCCTTGCTGGAGCTGGGCACGGTCAAGGGATGACAGGTGCAGAATGCGGCGGATCGGGGCCGTCGGAATCCCAAACAGCTCGCCATCCGCTTCGACCAGCACGACCCGCAACAACGCCAGGGAGAGGGGCAGGTCCAGCACCACCGTCGTGCCCTTCCCCGGTTCCGACTCGAGACGCACCGCGCCGTTCAGCCCGTCGACGACCACGCGCACCACGTCCATACCGACGCCGCGGCCGG
>JANNUM010000469.1:0-1954 GCA_031395235.1 Chloroflexota bacterium | reverse complement strand
GGCGGATATCGAGGCGCACCGACGCGTAGAACTTGAGCGCGTTGCCGCCGCTGGTGGTCTCCGGATTGCCGAACATCACGCCAATCTTCATCCGGATCTGGTTGATGAATACGACCAGCACGTTCGCGCGCTTGATGTTGGCGGCGAGCTTGCGCAACGCCTGGCTCATCAGCCGCGCCTGCAGCCCGGGAAGCTGATCGCCCATCTCGCCTTCGATTTCCGCCTTCGGCACCAGCGCCGCGACCGAGTCGATCACGATGATGTCGATGCCGCCGGAGCGCACCAGCATGTCCGCAATCTCCAGCGCCTGCTCGCCGGTGTCGGGCTGCGAGATCAGCAGCTCGCCGACGTTGACGCCGAGCTTGCCCGCATAGACCGGGTCGAGCGCGTTTTCGGCGTCGATGTATGCGGCCGTGCCCCCGGCTTTCTGGATCTGCGCGACGACCTGCAGGCTGAGCGTCGTCTTGCCGGACGACTCCGGCCCGTAGATCTCGACGACGCGTCCGCGCGGAAGCCCGCCGACGCCGAGCGCGATGTCGAGACCGAGCGATCCGGTGGACACCACCGAGAGATCGTTCTGGATCTGCGCCTCGCCCATTTTCATGATCGAGCCCTTGCCGAACTGCTTTTCGATCTGCGCGAGCGCGGCGGCAAGCGCCTTGGTCTTCTGGTCGTCCATCGTGGTGGTGTCGAGAGGCATGGTTTGCGAACTCCAAAGTATCGCCGATCGATCCGCTCCGACGGTCGGCGGTGACGTCGGGCGGGCTACCTTTCCGATCATCACATAGAACGATCGTTCGATGCAAGCCTCCTTTTGGCCGAGGCTTTCGGCCGATGGCGGGAGGCGCAGGTCGGTAGGTAGAACTACAGGCTACGACCTTGGTGGCTCAACAAATGAGCCACCGGAGCCACCCTCACCGTCCCCGGGTTCACGACCTGCCGAACCGTGGCGAGCCTGTTCAATCAGCCCTTCCAGCGCCGCGATGACCGACGCCCCCCGGATCGCCGCACGCTCGCCCGCAAAGCGTCGCGTGACCGACAGGACGGCGCCACCGCGCACCGCCCAGGCGAGGCAAACGGTGCCGACCGGCTTCGCTTCGCTCCCGCCGCCGGGACCCGCAACGCCCGTCACCGCGGCCGCGAGATCCGCGCCGCTACGCGCCAGCGCGCCCGTCGCCATTGCGCGCGCGGTCGCTTCCGAGACCGCACCATGCCCTTCCAGCGTCGCTGCCGGGACATCGAGCAGCGTCAGCTTGGCCGCGTTGGAATAGCTTACGACGCCAACGTCGAACCAGGCCGAGCTTCCCGCGGTCGCGGTGATCGCCCCGGCGAGAAGCCCGCCGGTGCAAGACTCGGCGGCGGTCACGCGCCAACCCCGCGCCAGCAGCAGCGCGCCTAGCTCCGCGGACAACGCACGCTGCAGCGACTCGCTCGATTCGCTCATTGGCACTCGCCGGGCAACCCGCGGTAATGATAGGTGTATCGGGTTGCGAATCCGAACTTGCGATAGATCGCGAGAGCCGGCGCGTTGTCGGCTTCGACCTGCAGGAACAGCCGCCGGACGCCCCGCTCCCATGCCCTCGCGACCAGCGCCAATGAAACGGCCGTGCCGACGCCCTGACCACGACAATTGTCGGCCGTCACGATGTCGAACAGCCCGGCGATGTCCCCGTCCACGGCCAGCAGTCCGGCGGCCAACGTCACGCCGTCGCGACGCGCGATCACCGTACGCAGATCCAGCGGGGACTGCGCAACGCGTTCCAGGTGCGCCGCGCGCTGGAACGCCGGGGAGCCGCGCATCTCGCCGACCGCCTCGACGAACGATTCCAGCATCGGCGAATCGAGGTCGAGGTCGTCGCGCACGGCGAGCTCCGGCGGTGAGGCAAGCGTCGCAGCCTGCACCAGCGTGCTGCCGAAAGCCGTGTACCCGCGCGCGTCGAGTGCGCGGTCGAGG
>JANNUM010000001.1:0-2736 GCA_031395235.1 Chloroflexota bacterium | reverse complement strand
GGGGGTCAGGTCGCCACTCGGACCATCGCCCGATGCGGTCGATTACGCCTTTCCGTGCGGAGGGGGTGGGATTCGAACCCACGGAAGCCTTGCAGCTCCAGCGGTTTTCAAGTGCGCAGCCTACGGTTCCGATCCGTCCCGACCCGTTCATTCGTGCGGCCTCGCGTTCGGTCGCGTGCCGATTAGGACCGTTCGATTCAGGGTATCTGTCGTCAAACTGTCGTCACGCACCGGGCTCACCGGGTCTTACTGAGCAGGCTGTCGAGGACCGCGGCCGCCTCGCGCTGCATCGTCGGGGTGACGTGCGAGTAGAGGTCCAGCGTGATCGCGGTGGTCGAGTGGCCGAGCATCTCGGAGACGATCTTCGGGTGGACGCCGCGGCCGAGCAGGAGCGTCGCCGCGGTGTGGCGCAGGTCGTGGAAGCGGATCCGGGGGAGTTCGGCGCGCACGAGCGTTCGCTGGAAGTTCCAGCGGAGGCGGTCCGCCGTCGTCGGCTGGCCGACCTCATTGGCGAAGACCAGGTCGAGTTCCTCCCAGCCGCCCACGGCGGCGAAGCGCTCCTCGAGCTGGCGGGCGCGATGCCGGCGAAGCGCGACGATCGCCGCCTTCGTGAGCTCGACCTTCCGGCGCGACTTGACGGTCTTCGGTGGCGTGAAGACGTAGCGGCCGCCCGCGAGGAACTGGATGCTCTGCTGGATCTGCGCGGACGGGTGGTCGAGGTCCACGTCGCGCCAGCGCAGCGCGAGGATCTCGCCCTGGCGCATCCCGGTCGTGACCGCCAGGACGTAGAGCGCCTCGAAGCGCTCGCCCGCGGTCACGTCGAGGAAGGCGCGCGTCTGCTCTTCGCTCAGCGTCATCATCTCGTGGTGCGGCGCGCGCGGCGGCGAGACGAGCGTGACCACGTTCCGCGCGACGAGGCCCCACTTCTCAGCCTGGCCGATCGCCTTGTGCAGCAGCGCGTGGAGGTGGCGCACGGTCATCGGGGCCGTTCCGGCTGCAAGGCGCGCTGCGTAGAGGCGGTCGAGGTGCTGTGGGCCGAGCTTCGCGAGCGGCAGCTTCGCGATCGCCCCCGCGTGAACGCGGGCGAGCTGCTCGTACCGGATCCACGTCCGCGGTCGCACGCGCGGGCGCGATGACTCGAGCCATCCGGCCAGGTACTCGCCGACCGAATGGTGCCCCTTCGGGAGCGGCAGGCCATTGTCTTGGCCGCGCGGCAGCGCGCGGATCTGCGGCAGGTCCGAGGTCGGCCCGCGCGTGTCGCTGGGTGGGAGGAGCCGGCCGAGGCCCTGCGCCAGGCGGATCGAGTAGCCGTCGTAGGCGTCCCTCGCCTCGTTCCAGGCGTCGCGCAGCTCGTGGATGCGGCTGCGGTGCTCGACCAGCGCCGGGCTCACCTCGCGTCGGAGGTCCGTGGACCGCAGCGCGTTCTCCGCCGTCTGCTGGATGTTCTTCATGATGTGATCGAAGCGCGCCTCCTCCGACTCCCACTCCCGGCGCAGCGCTGCCATGTGCTCGGTGGCCGTGCGTCCGGCAGCCTTGGCGAGCTTGGCGAAGTCCTCCTCGGTCATCTTCGCGATCTCGGCGCGTGCCTTGTTGACCGGCTCGAGCACCGACTTCTCGATGCCCGTGCGAATCGCCTCGTAGTCCTGGTCGAGCCCTTCCTTGAACCGCTGATCCTCGGTGAGCCCGGTCATGTTCATGAGCGCGGCCTTCACCGTGTCGATCGTCTCCTTGTCCGCGCCGTACCGCTTCAGAAAGGTCTCGATGTTGCGCGCCTCGCCGGTCTGATCGAAGGCGTCCTCGACCTCTTTGATCGCGTCGCGGATCGTGAAGATGCCGCGCTGCCCCTTCGCGCCCATCTTGTCGAGGTCGTCGCCGGTCTCGGTCGCCTCGTCGCCGACGAGCCGTGCTCCCCGCGGCGTCATCGCGAAAAGGATCGAGCCCCGCCCCCACCGGCGTTCGGTGCCGAAATACCCACGCGCACCCCTGGTCGAAATGACGGTCACGGCGCCGGGACGCGCAGAATCCGCCCATGCCCGAAGAGCGCAAGCTAGTCAGCGTCGTCTTCGCCGACGTCGTCGGCTCCACCGCCTGGGGCGCACAGCAGGACCCCGAGTTCGTCCGCCGCTCGATGGCGCGCTACTTCGCGTGGATGAAGGGCATCGCCGAGACGCACGGGGGGACGGTCGAGAAGTTCATCGGGGACGCCGTCATGGTCGTCTTCGGCGTCCCGCAGCTGCACGAGGACGACGCGGAGCGGGCGGTTCGGACGGCACTCGCGATGCGTGACACGCTCACCGACCTCAACCGCGACCTCGGGATCGCCCTGGCGCTTCGCATCGGCGTGAACAGCGGCGAGGTCGTGACGGGGGGCGGCGAGCAGGATCGCCAGTTCCTCGTGACCGGCGACGCGGTCAACGTCGTTGCCCGACTGCAGGCCGGAGCGGAGCCCGGCGAGGTCGTCGTCGGCACGCTCACCGAGCGCCTGACTCGGGATTCGATCGAGTACGAAGTGCGCGACGCGATCGTCGCGAAGGGCAAGCCTGAGCCGGTGCCGGCGTTCCGCGCCCTGCGAGCGCGGAGCACCGTCCCGGGATCGCGTGGCGGCGCACCCGCGCTGCTACCTGACCTCGTCGGCCGCGCGCGCGAGCTGCGCCAGCTCCTGGACAACGCCGACCGGGCCACTGAGGAGCGCACCGGCTACCTCGTCACGCTCCTCGGGAACGCGGGCGTCGGCAA
>JANNUM010000116.1:0-7559 GCA_031395235.1 Chloroflexota bacterium | reverse complement strand
GCGGCTCGAGATCATCGCCGTCGGTGTGGACGAGACCGAGGCGTCGGCGCTCGAGGTGATGAAGGACCACCGGCGGCTCCGGCCGATCGTCGGCAGCAGCGCGGTCCTGAAGAACGTCGGCATGGACCTTCTGCCGCAGACCTTCATCCTCGATAGCGACCACGTCGTGCGTCAGGTCATCGTCGGTCCGCTGACGTGGGACGGCCTGGTGCGCGCGCTGACAGCGGCGTCGAAGAGCCGGCTAGCGCTCCGCGATGGGGATGTAGCGCTTTCCTAGAGGACCGGTGTACTCGGACTCGGGTCGGATGAGCCGGTTGTCGCCGTGCTGTTCCATGATGTGGGCGCTCCAACCGGCGATGCGTCCGAGGGCGAAGATGGATGTTCCGAGGTCCGCGGGGATGCCCAGGAATGTGTACGTCGTAGCCGCGTAGTAGTCGACGTTCACGACGTTGACCTTCGCGGCTGCGCCCGGTGACATCTTCGGACGTCGCTCGGCGATCGCCTTCGCGAGGCGCTCCTGGATGTCGAAGTACGGCTTGCCCTTCCACTCCTTCGAGAGCTCCATCGCGAAGCGCCGAAGGTGCTTGGCGCGTGGGTCCTCGGTGAGATACACGCGGTGTCCGAAGCCCGAGAACTTGTACTTCTGCTCGATCGCCTTGTCGACGAACTGCTCGACGTGATCGGGCGAGCCGATCTCGTCGAGCATCTTGATCGTCCCGTCCGTCGCGCCGCCGTGCAGTGGACCCTTGAGCGCGCCGAACGCCGCGGTCACGGCCGCGTGCATGTCCGCGTTCGTGCCGGCGACGACGCGCGCGGTGAACGTCGATGCGTTGAGGCCGTGCTCGGCCTGCAGGATGAAGCAGGTGTTCAGGATCTCCGCCGCGCGCGGACGGCCCTCGTCGACGCCGGCCATGTGCGCGAAGTTCGCCGCGTGACCCAGCGATGGGTCTGGTGGGATCGGCTGCTCGCCGCGACGGCGACGCATGTATGTGGCGAGGATCGTCGGCAGCTTCGCCGTGAGCCGGATGGCTTTGCGGTACTCGGCTTCCTGCGAGTTGTCGCCCTCGGCCGGATCTTCGACGGCCGCCGCCGACGCGACGGTGCGCAGAACGTCCATCGCCGTTCCGCTCTCCGACATCTCCTGCAGGATCTTTCGTAGGAACGGTGAGAGCGTGCGGTGCTTCACCAGCTCCGCCTTGAAACCCTGGAGCTGCTCCTTCGTCGGAAGGTCGCCGTTCAGGAGCAGGTAAGCGACCTCTTCGTACTCGGCCTTCGCCGCGAGCTCATCGATGGAGTACCCGCGGTAGACGAGGCTGTTGTCTTCGACCTTGCAGATCGCGGTCGTCGTCGCCACGACGCCTTCGAGCCCGCGTGTGGCGACCTTCGAGCGGGTCTCGTCGGTCACATTCTGAGTGTCGCATAACGGTGTCGGTCGGCCGCTCGCCCCTCGCTTAACAGGCGCGTCCTCTTGCGGGGCTACGGAACGCGGAGTACAGTCCCGCCGGCAGGGTCAGTCGTCACTAAACCCTGTGGGGAGGACGAAACGGACGCGGCACGGCCGCGTTAGGCACCCTAGGGGTGCCCGCCAGAATTGAAAGCCCCTCATCCCACCCACCAGCGGAGGGCGGCGGCCATCGGGCCGGCGCCCTTTCGCTATCTTGGCCCATTAGGAGCGTTAGGAACGGTGAAGGCAGGAGCTGCGGTTCAGGTGCGTCGTACCCGCGTCCCACGCGACACGTATCGGGCCACCGCGCGCTCGGTGGGCATCGCCCCACGTCTGCGGCGGCGCACGCTGGTCCTCGACGCCGCGATCATCGCCGTCGCAGGTGCCTTCGTGATCCTGACCGGTCCGATCATCGGCTCGGGCGTCGGCGAGGGCATTCGCCAGATCACCGCGAGTGTGAGCGAGTCGATCGGCGGTCAGCTGGGTACAGCCCAGATCGAGCTGCCGAGCGGCGCGGGGAATGTCGGTGGCGCGGAGCCTGTCGTGAACGGCCTCCCGGACTTCACCCGTGACATCGAGCTGCAGCTCTCGGGACGCGTGCCCTCATTCGCACTCGCGCCCGGACGCAGCGTCGAGATCGTTCTCAATGCCGCGGTCGTCGGGAACGCGGAGCTGGATGGCACCGGCACGTTCGCGGCGACCCTCATTCTGAAGGATGGAGCGAATGCGATCGGCCTCACGCTCCTGTCCGGCAAGGACGTGGTGGCGCGCTCGGCGTACACCGTGATCCTCGATCGCCAGCCGCCGACGCTCGCTGTGCTTGCACCCACCAGCGGCGCCACGGTCGTGGGACCGAACGTCGTTGTCCAGGGGAAGACCGAGGTCGGCGCGGCGGTGACCGTGAACGGACGCACGATCGTGCCCGGACAGGATGGCTCGTTCAGCGAGTCCTTCACGCCGCCGGTCGGCCCCGTCGCGATCACGGTGGTCGCGCGCGACCGCGCGGGCAACGAAACCACGGCGAAGGCCAACGTGACGCTTCGTGCGCCGACGACCGCGGCGACCCTGGTGACCGTGACGCTGGATCGCGCACGAGTGCGCCCAGGCGAGATCGTCGTGGCGCAGATCCGCGTGACCGAGAACGGCATCCCGAAGATCGGCACACCGGTGACGCTCTCGGTCGGCCTCATCACGATCGGGAGCTTCGCGACGGACGGATTCGGCAACGCGCGCTTCGGTTTCGCAGCGCCACCGAACGAGGGCGACGCCGTGGTCATCGTGTTCGCCGCGGGGTCGTCCGGGAGAGCCGCGCTCACCGTCGCGCGCTGAGCTACGGGGCGATACTGCCCCGATGACGTCGGCCGACCTCGTCCTCTTCTCGCTGCTGGGTGGCACCGCGCTGCTTCTCTACGGAGTGCGCCTCGTCGGCGAGGGACTGCAGCGCGCCGCGGGCACGCGACTGCGGCACGTCCTCTCGACGCTCACCGGGAACCGCTTCAAGGCGCTCCTCGTCGGCGCCGGCGTCACCGCGGTGCTCCAGTCGTCCAGCGCGACGACCGTGATGCTCGTGGGATTCGCGTCGGCGGGTCTGCTCTCACTGCGACAGACGATCGGCGTGATCCTGGGCGCGGACGTCGGAACGACCGTCACCGTGCAGCTCCTCGCCTTCGACCTCCTCGCCGTCTCTCCGCTGGTCGTGTTCATCGGTTGGCTCCTCTGGACCATTGGCCGCGGCACGCTCCGTTACATCGGTCAGGCCGTGCTCGGCTTCGGCTTCCTGTTCCTCGGCATGAAGCTCGTGTCCGACGGGACCGCGCCGCTCGCGACGAGCCCGCTGTTTCGCGATCTCCTGGCTGCGCTCACCGGCCAGCCGCTGATCCTGCTGCTGGTGGCGGCGTTCTTCACCGCGCTGGTGCGGTCGAGTGCCGCGGTGATCGGACTCGCGCTGTCTCTCGCGGCCAGCGGTCTCATGCCGCTGTCGGGCGCGATCCCGATCATCTTCGGCGCGAACATCGGTACGGCGGCCACTGCTCTGTTCGCCGCGATCGGCCAGAACGCCGAGGCCCTGCGCGTCGCGGCGGCGCATGCCGCGTTCAAGGTCCTCGGGGTGGTGCTGTTCGTTCCGTTCGCCGGGCTCTTCGCCGATCTCGTCTCGCGCACCGCGCCGGACGTGCCGCGCCAGATCGCGAATGCCCACACGCTCTTTAACCTGATCCTCGCCGCGGTCTTCCTTCCGTTCACCCATATCGCCGCGGATCTCTTCACGCGGCTCGTGCCGGACCGGGAGACGACTTCGACCGGCGCGATCTACCTCAACCCGCAGACGATCGACACGCCGGCCGTCGCGCTCGGGCAGGCGCTCCGGGAGACCCTGCGGATGGGCGACGTCGTCCTGCGGTCGTTACGAGATTCGCTCACGGTGCTCGAGCACGACGACGAACGCCTCCTGCGCGAGGTCATCGCGCGCGATGACGTCATCGACCGGCTCGAAGAGGACATCAAGCAGTTCCTCATCGGCCTCGGCCAACAGTCGCTTACCGAGGAGCAGGCGGAGCGCGAGACGGCTCTGATCTTCGTCATCGCCAACCTCGAAGAGATCGGCGACGTCATCGAGAAGAACCTCATGGAGCTCGCCGCCAAGAAGATCGCGGGGCACCACGTGTTCAGCCAGCAGGGCTGGTCAGAGATCCGGGAGCTGCATGCCAAGGTCGTCGAGAATCTCGAGCTGGCGATGTCGGCGCTCGCCTCGAACGACCCGACCATCGCCGAGAAGGTCATTCGTCACAAGAGCGTCGTGAACGTCCTCGAGCGACGGCTCCGCCAGACGCATATCCAGCGTCTGCACGTGGGCCTCCGCGAATCGATCGACACCTCTAGCATCCACCTCGACCTGCTGGCCAATCTGAAGCGCACGAATTCGCTCGTCGCCGGTATCGCGTATGCGGTCCTCGGACGGCACGCGGTGAAGGGCACCGAGGAATAGCGGTGAGCGGCCGCGCCTACGTCGGCACCTCAGGCTGGTCGTACACCTCGTGGCGGCCGAAGTTCTATCCCGAGGGCACGAAGAGCGCCGACTTCCTGCGTCACTACGCGACGCGACTGGGCACCATCGAGATCAACTACACCTTCAACCACCTGCCGACGGGGAAGAACGTCGCGGAGTGGACGGCGGCGACGTCCGAGGACTTCATCTTCGGGCTGAAGGCCTCGCGGCAGATCACCCACCGCAAGCAGCTGCGAGAGCCCGCGGAGACCTTGCCGATCTTCTTCGAGCGCGCCCGCCTGCTGGGCCGGCGGCTCGGACCGATCCTGTTCCAGACCCCACCGTGGGTGAAGCGCGACGACGACCGGCTCGCGATGTTCCTCGCGGCGCTGCCGCGCGACGTGCGCTGCGTCCTCGAGGTGCGCGACCCGTCCTGGTACGCCCCGGACGTCTATGACCTGCTGCGCACCGCGAATGTCGCGCTCGTGCATGCGGAGGGGGAGAAGTCGCCTTCGCCGGTGGATACCCTCGGCGAGTCCGCCGACTTCGCCTACGCGCGCCTGCGCAACGCGAATGGGTACACGGACAACGCGGTGGACGCCTGGGCCGCGCGGCTGCGCGCTCTTCTCGACGCGGGCAGGGACGTGTACGCGTACTTCCGCCACGACGAGGACGGGTCGAACGCCCTCTCCGCGGAGCGTCTCCGACGCGCGATCTCATAGCCGCCGTCGCAATGGGCGGCGGGCTCGTCTTCATCGTGTCGGCGCAGCTCGCGCAGCGCCGCGCGGTTTCGCGACGCGGCGCAACGGTCCGGACCGCCGGCGGCCTCGCCGCGCTGGTCCCGTACTTCCTTTGGGTGCCATACGTCGTCATCGCGCTCCGGCCCGGTCCGGAGCTGGGCGTGCCCGAGGCCCTCGAGTGGGTCGGCGTCGCGCTCACGGTCCTCGGCGTCGCGTTTTCCCTGTGGGCCATCGGGACGCTCGGCCGCCATTACGACCTCGTGCTCGAGGTGCATCAGGATCACGAGCTCATCCGCCGCGGTCCCTATGCGCTGGTGCGGCATCCCGTCTACACCGGGCTCGCGCTGCACTTCGCGGGCGTATGCCTCGCGACCGGCAACGCGCTGCTGATCGCCGGGACGCTGCTCGTTTCACTCCCAGCCTTTTACCTGCGCGCCCGTGCCGAGGAGACCCTGCTGCGCGAGCGATTCGGCGCGGAGTACGAGAAGTACGCGCGGGAAGTCCCAATGCTTGTGCCCTTGCGTTAGCCTTCCCGCCAGGGGAGCAGGTCACGCTTAGGAGGGAAAGGTGAACTGGCTCGCCATCATCATCGCTGCAGTCGCGAACATGGTCATCGGCTTTCTCTGGTACGGAACGTGGGCCTTCGGCAAGAGTTGGATCAAGCTCTCCGGACGCACCATGGGCGAGGGTATGCAGCCCGGGCCGCTCTACGCCCTCACCGCGGTCGCCGCGGTCGTTCAAGCGATCACGGTCGCCTGGTTCGTCGGACAGACCGGCGCCAACAGCGGCGCCGCCGGAGCGATCGTCGGCCTGTACATCGGGATGGGGATCGTCGCCGCGGCGATGTTCGCCGAGGTGCTCTTCGCCGGCCGACACCCGCGCCTCTTCGCGATCATCGCCGGCTATTCGGTGCTCGCACTCGTCGTCCAAGGCGCGATCATCGGATTCCTCGGGGCCTGATCAGCTAGCGACCTTCGGGAACGAACGCGCGCCGACCGCCGACGCGGCGATGGTGATCGCCGCGGCGGCGAGAACGGCGCTGAACTGACCTGCGGACACGACGCCCGCGGCGAGGCCGAGGCCCATGACGACGAAGCTGAATTCGCCGATCTGGCCAAGACCGACGCCGAGCTGCGCGCGCCGCGCCGGCACCGAGAACAGCGCGGCGAGCGCCGCGATCGTCACGATCTTCAGCGCGACGAGAAGAAGGACCAGGCCGAGCACGCCGGCCTCGCTCACCACCGTGGCGGGCTCCACGAGCGTGCCGATCGCGACGAAGAACATCACCGCGAACAGGTCGCGGAAGGGCAGCACCTCGCGGCGCGCCTCCTGGGCCTCGGGCCGGATCGAGAGGAGCAAGCCGGCGACGAACGCGGCGAGCGCGACGGGAACGCCGAACACCACCGCACCGACGCCGGCGTTCGCGAGCGCGACCGAGACGGCGACGATGAGGAAGCTGTCCGGCTGCTCGCGCACGCGGGCGAGCAGCCACGGCATGACGACGAGCTGCGCGACCGCGGCGAAGCCGATGAACGCGATCGCCTTGCCGAACGCGAGCGCCGCGGGGTCCCCGCTCGGCGCGAGGAGCACGGTGAGGATCGTCGCCGCGACGAGCGTCACCGCGTCCTGGAGGATCGCCCAGACGACGAGCGCGCGGTCGGTCACGGCGTCGGTCGTGCGCTTGCGGCTGCGCGTGATGTTGACCACGACGACGGAGCTGGAGAGCGCGACGGCGAGACCGAGCGTCACCGCGCCCAGGACGCCGGCGCCAAGCCACATGAACGCGAGGGCCCCGGCGAGTGTCCCGATCCCGATCTGCAGCGGGACGGCGAGGAGGATCCCGCGCGGCTCGCGGCGCAGCGCGCGCAGATCGAGCTCGATACCGACCTCGAACAGCAGGAGGACGACGCCGACGTCGGCCAGGACCGTGATCCGCTCGACGTCGCCGACGAAACCGGGCGTGAACGGACCGATGACGATGCCCGCCAGCAGGTATCCAAGGATCGCCGGTTGCCGCAGGCGGACGGCGATCGCGCCGCCGATGACCGCGGCCGCAACCGCGGCTCCGAGGTCGAGGATGAACCGCAGCTGCTCCGTCAGCTCGAGCGGCGGAAGCCCCGGCAGGTCGAACATCGCCGGCGGATCAGGTGAATCCACTCACCGCCGACCGACCCTCACGCCCCGGAGTCGGGGCGAGTGGAGTCCGGCAGGGCGGGGGTAGCTCGAGCGGTGACATCGGCAGCGCCCTCGGTCGCCACGATGGCCGCGCCGATGATCCCGGCGTCATTGCGCAGGTGCGCCGCCACGACCGGGCAGCGCACGGTCAGGCGAGGGATGAACTTGTCGGCCTGCTTGCTGACCCCGCCGCCCAGGATCATCAGGTTCGGCCACA
>JANNUM010000555.1:0-1611 GCA_031395235.1 Chloroflexota bacterium | reverse complement strand
GTGCCGCGCACCGACCAGGCCGGCCTCGCGCCCTTCCCGTTCGATCCGCTTCAGACGCTCATCGACAGGGCCCATGCCCAGGGCATCGAGGTCCACGCGTGGGTCATCGCGACGTCGTTCTGGCGTGACGGCGGCGCGCCGGCCTCGCCGACACATGCGTTCAACCTGCACGGCCCGTCGGCCAGCGGCTACGCGAACTGGCTCATGTCGCGCAACGACGGCGTCATGCAATCCAGCACGGACTGGCTGGTGGACCCGGGTCACCCGGATGCGGCGCAGTGGATCGTCGATACGGCCACGAGCATCGTCGCGAACTACGCGGTGGACGGCATCAACCTCGACCGCATCCGCTACCCCGACGGCAACAGCCAGGTCGGCGTGCCGACGTGGGGCTACAACCCGGTCGCCGTCGCGCGCTTCCAGCAGGCGACGGGGCGCACCGATCGGCCCGCGCCGTCGGATTCGGATTGGAAGCAGTGGCGCCGCGACCAGATCACGAACATCGTCCGGAAGGTCTACATCGAGAGCTACGCGATCCGACCGAGCGTGCGCGTGAGCGCCGACACGATCACCTACGGCAATGGGCCGCAGACGCAGGGCGGCTGGCGGAACACGCGCGCCTACGCGGAGCAGCTGCAGGACTGGGACGGATGGATGCGCGAAGGCATCCTCGATCTCAACATGCCGATGAACTACAAGCGCGATCAGACCACTCCGAGCGATCAGCGGCGCATGTATCAGGAGTGGAGTGACTTCGCGAAGGACCAGCAGTACGGACGCCAGGCCGCCATCGGATCGGCTCCCTATCTGAACGACATCGCCGCCACGGTGCGTCAGGTGCGCACCGCAGTCGCGCCCTCGAGCGCCGGCAACTTCGGCGCGGGCTGGGTCGGCTATTCGTACCGCACGCCCGACGCGATGACGGATGCCGGGACACGCACAGGCGCGGCGAGTCGCGCAGAGCTGGAGCGCGCGCTCACGCAGGTCTCCTCGTACGACCCGCTGACGCCGCCGGTATTCGCGAGCACAGCGGACGTTCCGCCGATGACCTGGAAGACGCAGCCGACGACCGGCCACCTCCGAGGGACCGCGAGGACAAGCGAGGGCAGCGTGCTCGCGCAGACGCAGGTGCTCCTGTTCTCAGCGTCGAGTGGCGCGATCGTCCGCTCGCTCAAGACGGATGGCAGTGGATGGTTCGCCTTCGTCGATCTGGCGCCGGGCAGCTATCGGGTCGACGCGTCGGGCGCCACGCTCGGGTCCGCAGACGTCATCGCCGGACGGCTCACGACGCTGGGCGCAGGCACGCCCGCTCCGACGCCAACGCCGACGCCGACCCCGTCACCCCC
The DNA here is from genome assembly GCA_031395235.1 of Chloroflexota bacterium. Lineage (GTDB taxonomy): Bacteria > Chloroflexota > Limnocylindria > P2-11E > P2-11E > CF-39. The sequence goes on along the minus strand of JANNUM010000555.1, from coordinate 265 downwards.
ACCCACGCCCCCCGTGGGCGGGTGCGCGGGGAGCGTCGGGCCGGGCATCGCTCCGCCGGCAAGCGTGCCCTCGGGCGTGCGCGGTTTCCACGCCTCGTGGTACGGACAGAGCGGATATCCGACGCTCTGCCCGGGCGAGACGTCGACGGCGGTCGTCGCGTACACCAACAGCGGATCGTTCGGGTGGGTGTCCGGCCGCATGGGCGAGGTCGCGTATCTCGGCACGTGGTCGCCCGAGCCCGGACACGACCGAGCGACACCACTC
>JANNUM010000551.1:0-1799 GCA_031395235.1 Chloroflexota bacterium | reverse complement strand
GACGCGAACGCCCTCGAGCGCCGCGGGCTTGATCCGCTCCGGTCGATCGCGCGTGTTGCCGGCCTTGAGGTCGGCGTCGTGGAGCTGGATCGCCTGATCCACGGCGAGGCCCGCGAAGCCGCCGGCATTCACCCGCAGCGGCATCTCCTCGGTCAGGCTGCGGTTGAGCGCGAACAGCGTGAGCCGGCCGCCGGGCTGGTCGTGGACCGCCGCGAGCTTGAGCAGCGGCGCGGCGGGGATCGGGTAGTGAAAATCCTGCGGGCCCCGCGGATCGTAGTAGCTCGCCGCGTAGGTCGGCGAGTCGACCTGCGCGCGCAGCACGCGGCCGCGGCCGAAATTGCTGAAATGGGCGAACGGAAAGAAGATCGAGTGGCGCCACGCCTTGCCGCCCGTCTCGGTCATGATCGGCGCGATCACGTTGACCAGCTGGGCGAGGCAGCCGACCTTGACCCGATCGGCGTGGTTGAGCAGCGCGATGCAGGCGCCGCCGAAGACCAGCGCGTCCTCGACGTTGTAGGGCTCTTCGAGGATCGAGGGCGCCACTGGCCAGCCCGGCTTGACGCGTTCGGCGCGGTTGCGCCGCGTGCGGTACCAGACGTTCCACTCGTCGAAGCTGAGCATGATCCGCTTGGGCGAGCGGCGACGAGCGGCGACCGAGTCGGCGATCGCGACCACCTCGTCGATAAAGCTGTCCATCAGATCCGGCGAGGCAAGGAACGCCGCCGTGTCGTCGGCGTAGTTGTTGAGATAGGTGTGGAGCGAGATGTAGCCGACATGGTCGAAGCAATGCTCGAGGACGGTGTCCTCCCACTTGCCGAAGGTCGGCATCGTGCGTCCCGACGAGCCGCAGGCGGCGAGCTCGATCGAGGGGTCGATCCAGCGCATCATCTTCGCGGACTCGGTCGCGACGCGGCCGTATTCCTGCGCGGTCTTCGCCTCCATCTGCCACGGCCCGTCCATCTCGTTGCCGAGGCACCAGAACTTCACGTCGTGGGGCTTGTCCCACCCGTGCGCGCGCCGCAGGTCGGAATACGCCGTGTCGCCGGGATGGTTGCAATACTCGACGAGGTTGCGCGCCGCGTCGGCGCCGCGCGTGCCGAGATTGACGGCCAGCATCGGCTCGGTGTCCGCGGCGCGGCACCAGTCGATAAACTCGTTGGTGCCGAACGAGTTGGGCTCGGTCGACATCCAGGCGAGATCGAGCCGCGCCGGCCTCTTCTCGACCGGCCCGACCGCATCCTCCCAGTTGTAGCCAGAAACGAAGTTGCCGCCGGGGTAGCGAATGATCGTCGGCGCGAGCTCGCGCACAAGCGCGAGCACGTCCTTGCGGAAGCCGCGCGCGTCAGACTGCGGATGGCCCGGCTCATAGATGCCGCCGTAGACGCAGCGCCCGAGGTGCTCGACAAACGCGCCGAACAGGCGCGGGTCGGTGTCGCCGATCGTAAAGTCACGATCGATCAGAACTTTGGCTTGGCTCAATTTGTTCGTCTCCGGTCAGGGGTTGCCCGCGCTCGTGTGCGGCATCAGCACGGCGTTCTTGAGTTCACGGGAATAGGGGTGTTGTGGATTCTCCAGCACGCTGCGCGCGTCGCCGCTTTCCACCACCTGGCCGCGCTGCATGATGACGATGCGGTCGCTGATGTAGTAGGCGGTGGCGAGGTCGTGCGTGATGTAGATGATGGAGATGCGCAGCTCGTCGCGCAGCACCTTGAACAGGTTCACGATCGCCATGCGCAGCGAAGCGTCGACCATCGAGACCGGCTCGTCGGCAACGATGATGGCAGGCGACGGAATCAGCG
>JANNUM010000509.1:0-10647 GCA_031395235.1 Chloroflexota bacterium | reverse complement strand
GCGCACGTGAAGGAGAAAAGGATGCCGGCGCTGGTCGACACGATCGTCCGGCGCCGGCAACCCTCGCGCTTCAGGTGATCGCTAAGGCAGCTTGATGTCGATACCGCCCCCGCCCTGAGGGGCGAAGACGCCGCTGACAAGCAGGAAGACGACGAGGATCGCGACGAGCGCGACCACCATCACGGCCATGACCCCCGAGGAACCGCTCCGTTCCATGCGAACACCTCCTTGGCAGGCTTCCGGAGGCTTCCTTGCAGGCCGCGTACCACACGAGCGAAGCCCGCCGCTCGGGCCGTCAGCGCGCGGTCTTACGAAGCTTGAATCGCTGGATCTTGCCGGTGGACGTCTTGGGCAGCTCGGGGATGAACTCGACCCAGCGCGGGTACTTGTAGGGCGCGAGCGCGCCCTTCGCGAACGCTTTGAGCTCATCGGCGAGCGCCGGCGCGGCGACCGCACCGTCCGCGCAGACGACGTACGCACACGGCTTGACGAGTCCGTCGCCGTCCGCCCGCGCGACCACCGCGCACTCGCGCACCGCCGCATGGCGAAGGAGCACTGACTCGACCTCGAGCGGTGAGACCCAGTGGCCACTCACGCGAAGAAGATCGTCGGAGCGTCCGTGATTCGTGTAGTAGCCATCGGCGTCGATGGAATAGCGATCGCCGGTGAAGACCCATTCGCCGCGGAAGGTGTGCTCCGTCGCGGCTTGGCGTCGCCAGTAGAACCCGGCCGTTGAGGGACCGCGTACCAGCAGGTCGCCGACCTCGTCGACCGCGGCGGGCTCGCCGTCCGCGCGCTGAACGCGCGCCTCATAGCCCGGGATGACCTGACCCGACGTGCCGGGCCGCACACGTCCGGGGAAGTTCGAGATGCAGATGTAGCCGATCTCGGTCGAGCCGATGCCGTCGAGGATCTCGAGGCCGAAGCGAGCGCGCCAGCGCTCGAACAGTGGCGCCGGCAGCGCCTCACCCGCGGAGATGCACTGGCGCAGCGACGCGAGGTCGTGGCGTTCGCTGTCGGGAACGGCGAGCATCGCGGCATACGCAGTCGGCACCGAGTAGAAGATCGTCGGCCGCTCGCGCGCGATCGTCTCGAACACCAGTCGCGGCTCTGGTCGCTCGGGCATGAGTACCACGGACGCGCCCTTCTTGAATGGGATGAGGAGCGAGTTGCCGAGGCCATACGAGAAGAAGAGCTTCGCGACGCTGAACACGCGGTCGTCCGGTCGCATCTCGACCACGTGCGTGCCGTGGAGGTCTGCCGGAGTGGCGCCGCCGCCGTGCCGATGAACGACGGCCTTCGGCCGGCCGGTCGTACCACTCGAGTACTGCCAGAACGCCATGTCGTCCGTCGTCGTCGCTTCAGGTGCGAGCTCGTCCGGTTGCGCCCGCGTGAGCTCGTCGAAGGCGACATCGTCGCCGTGGTCCCCTCCGGCGATGACGACGTGACGCAAGTGAGGCAGGCCGCGGCGGATCGGCACGACGCGGGGCATGACGCTCGCGTGCGCGACGAGCACGCGCGCGCGGCAGTCGGCGAGCAGCTCTGCGTATTCCTCGGTCGTGAGGTACGTGGAGAGCGTTACCGGCACGGCGCCGATGCGGATCGCGCCGAGGAACGTCGCGACGAACTGCGGCGAATCCGGGAGCAGCACCGCGACGCGGTCCTCCATGTCGACACCGAGCGTGCGCAGCGCGGCGCCGGCGCGCGCGACCAGCCGCGAGACATCGCGGTAGCTGAGCGTCGCGCCTTGGTAGCGCAGCGCCGGGCGATCGCCACCGTCCGCCGCGAGATGAACGTCGAGCAGGACAGCGGAAAGGTTGAAAGGCTCAGCCGTCACGCGCTGACGTCCGCTAGAGGTACTTCCTGCCCTGCAGACGATCCGGCACGACGAGACCGAGCGCGGCGATCTTCGGCTCCATCTCTGCGATGTACTGCCGGCGCGCCTCCTCGTTAGTGCGACGCTTAAGGCCCCATTCGAGGTAGCGCTCGGTCCGCGCGGAGCCCGACTTACCGAACATGTCGAGCCCGATGCCAAACCACTTCGAGATCGCGGCCTGCGCCTGCTCCTTACCGTCCGCGCCGCTCTCGATCAGCTTCTGGAGCTGTTGCTCGCCGTAGGCGACGTGGCCCTTCTCCTCACGCAGGATGATCGGCAGCGTGTCGTCGATGGGCGCGAAGGTCGAGCCGACCATCTCCTCGAGCTGGTACTCACCCACCTTGTCGATGAGGAAGCCAAACGCGGCGAAGTCCGCCCAGGTCGGCATGTCCTCCTTGAACGCATCCACCTCGCGCTTGCTGCGTGGTCGCTGGAGGATGTCGGAGCGGTCGACGTCGACGAGATTGAGCAGCCGAAGCATCTTGCGGCAATGGTCGATCTCCTCGGATGCGATGCGCGCGACGCGCCACTGGTCGTCGACGGTGGGCGCGCGCAGCGTCCAGTGGTCGACGTAGATGTGCGGCCCACCGATCTCGCAGTCCGCCTGGATCGTCAGCAGACGGATCAGGAGATCCTTGTACTCGGGCGGCATCTTCCCGAAATCCTCGGGCGTGACCTTGTCGTTGAACTGCGACATGACGCCTCCCCAGAGGTGCGAATACTAGCCGGGGTCCGCTGACGGACCGCCCATCGTTCGCAGGAGCGCATGCACCTTCTCCGCTGTGATGGGCAGCGACATGACGCGCGCGCCGACCGCGGCGTCAATGGCATTCGCGATCGCCGCGCCGACCGCGGGGTTGGCGAGCTCGCCCGCGGACTTCGCGCCGAACGGGCCGGGTCCGGGCGCGTCGGTGATGAGCACGAGCCGCAGCGGAGGAGCGTCGGCGATGGTGGGGATCTTGTAGTCGCCGAGATTCGTCGTGGTCACGCGACCGTCCTCCAGGCGCAGCTCCTCCATGACTGCCTGTCCCAGGCCGAAGACGAATCCACCCTCGAGCTGCCCGCGCACCGCGACCGGGTTGATGACGGTGCCGACGTCCGCGGCGAGCACCGCATCGACGACGCGGAACGCGCCGGTCTCGCGATCGACCGAGACCTCGATGCAGTAGCCGTACACCCCGTAGAGATGTTCGTTCTGCTCGCCCACTCCGGTGACCACGAGCGGCGCGGCGGTGCGCGCGGCCTCGTCCAGCGTCACGCCGAGCTCAACGAGACGCGCCTTGAGCTTGCGCGCGCCGTCGAGCGCGGCGTTGCCCGCAACGGGCGTGACACGACTCCCCCCGACGCCCGGGTCGACGTTCGCGTGACCGGTGTCGCCCCGGCGTACGCGCACGCGAGAGACGTCGACGCCCAGCTCGCGCGCCACCACGCGCTGGAGCATCGTGTGCGCGCCTCCGCCCTGGTCGGCAACGCCGGTGAGCACCTCGACCGATCCGTCCGCCGACAGGGTCAGCGTGAGCGACGTCTTGCCGCGTCCGACGTGCCGGGCCGAGAAGGCGATCCCCCGACCGTGATCCTTCACGAGCGTGCTGCCCCACCCTGACGCGGCGCGAAGGGTGGCTAGAGCGCGCGCGGCCTGCGAGTCGTGCCAGACCGCCCCTTCCACGTCGGTCTCGCCGGCGCGGATCGCGTTGCGCGCTCGAAGCTCGAACGGATCGATCTGCATCGCGCGCGCGATGAGGTCGAGATGCGACTCGGCCGCGAAGGTGTGCTGCGGCTGACTCGGCGCGCGCGCGTGGCCCGCGGGGAGCGTGTTCGTGTACGCGGCCACCGCCTCCACGCGCGCGGCGGGCACGTGATACCCGGCGAGCGTCAGCGTGGGACCGCCGGGGAGCAGGCCCGCCACCGGCTTTCCCGCCGCGTACGCGCCTCCGTCGAACACGACGCGCGCCTGGTGCGCGGTGATGCGGCCATCGCGATCCACGCCGGTACGGAGCCGGATGCGCGCGGCGTGCCGCGTGTTCGAGATCTGCAGCTCGTCGGCGTAGCGAAGCACCGAGCGCACCGGCCGGCCCGTCGCACGCGCGAGGAAGTACAGCGCGAACTCGTCGAGGGACAGGCCCTTGCCGCCGAAATCGCCTCCAACGTGCGGCGTGTCGACAACGATGCGGTCCACGGGGACGCCGATCGTCACGGCCATCTGATCACGCAGCGAGAAGGGCGCCTTGTTCGTCGTCACGACGTGGACTATGTCGCCCTCGATCCACACCACGCTCGCACGCGGCTCGATGTACGCCTGATGGACACGCGGAACGTTGAACTCGTGCTCGAAGACGGCCGCCGCTGTTTCAAATCCGGCGGCGACGTCGCCGTGCTCGTGCACGACGTGGCCCTGCGCGTTCGGGTGTGGACGCGCGGGCCGCGCGCCGCCGAAATACGTGTACTCCGCGGCGTCGGGATGGAGCACGGGCGCGTCGGGCGCGAGGGCCGTTTCGGGATCGAAGACCGCGGGCAGCTCCTCGTACTCGACCGTGACGCTGGCGGCCGCTTCCTCTGCCGCTTCGAGCGAGTCCGCGGCGACCACCGCCACGCGGTCGCCGATGAATCGCACGCGCTCCCACGCGAGGACGGGCCAGTCCTGCAAGCGGCGGCCGAACCGCGCGGGCCGCACGTCGGCGCCGGTGAGCACCGCGCGCACGCCCGGCATCTGGCGCGCCGCGCCGATATCGACGGACACGACGCGAGCGTGCGGATACGGACTGCCAGCGAACGCGGCGTGGAGCATGCCCGGTCGCGTGATGTCCGCCGCGTAGCGCGCGACGCCGGTAACTTTGTCGTGGCCTTCGATCCGCCACTCGGGCGTCTCGAGGATGTCAGGCGTCGCGGTCTTCGCGACCGTCACGCGAGCGTGCGCGCGAGGCATTCGGCGAACTGGGCCATGAGCTGATCCGCTTTGCGCTGGATGACCGGTTGTCCGAACTCGCCGATCCGACCCGCGATCTGCACGTCGCTCGTGATGCGCAGCTCGGTGTCCTCGCCCTTGTCGACGAGCGCGAGATCCATGGTCGCGCGGACCGTGCCACCGAGGCGCGAGTCCTTGGCGTCCGCGCGCACCGACGCTTTGCCCGCGGCCTCGTCCGTCGCCGTGAGAGCGATGTCACCGTCGAGGACGAGACGCACCGGCCCGAGCTGCACGAGCAGCGAGCCCTTGTACTTGCCGGCGCCGGACGGCGTGACGGCCGCGACGCCGGGCACGCACCGCGCCGCCGCGGGCACGTCGGTGACGAGCCTCCACACCCGCGCGCGCGGAGCGCGGACGAGCGCCGTGTGGGAGAGCTTCAAGAGCGCAACTCGATGAGCGACGTGAGCGCGCGTTCGGTCCACACGCGTGCCATGTCGCGCTTGTAGGCGGCCGAGCCGCGCACGTCGTCGAACGGCTCGATGTCCGCGTCCACGCGCGCCGCCGCCTCGGCGATCCGCTTCCCGTCCAGCCGCACGCCGTTGAGCGCGGCCTCCACCGAGCGTGCGCGCACCGGGGTCGGACCGCACGCGCCAAGCGCGACGCGCAGATCCGCGACGGTGCCGTCCGCCGCGAGTTTGAGCGTCGCGGCGACCGAGACGGTCGCGTAATCGTCGGCGGTCCGCGGAAGGAACTTCAGATACGTCGCGCGCGTGCCCGTCGCGAGCGCCGGGAAGCGCACCGAGGTCAGGATCTCGTCGGCGCGGAGGCTTGTCGTGAAGACATCGACGCACAGAGCGTCGAGAGCGATGGTGCGGTCGCCGGTGGCGGACGTGGCGACGACCTCCGCACCCAGCGCGATGAGCATCGGGGGCGGATCCTGCGCCGGGTCGGCGTGAGCGAGATTGCCGCCGACCGTCGCCTGGTTGCGCACGCGCACGGTCGCCACCGACGCGAACGTGCGCGTCAGCGCCGGACAGTACCGCCCGACATCCGCGGACCGCTCGATAGCGCGATGCGTCACGGTGGCGCCGATCACCAGCCCGCCGCCCGCGCTGGTGATGCCGCCGAGCGACGCGATGCGGCGAAGACCGATGACGTGTCCCGGTCGCAGCAGTCCCTGTCGCCAGAGCAGCGTGAACGCGGTCGCGCCGGCGACCAGATGCGCGTCCTCGCCGTGGCGCGCGAGCAGGTCGAGGGCCTCCGCCAGGGAGTCCGGCTCGTGATAGTCGTACGTCACGCGACCGCCGCCTTGATGGCCCGCGTGATCCCGTGATAGCCGGTGCAGCGACAGAGGTTCCCCATCATCCACTCGCGGATCTCGTCGTCGCTCGGTCGCGGGTGCTCCGCGACGAGCGCCGTCGCCGCGATGAGCTGGCCGGGTGTGCAGATCCCGCACTGGAAGCCGCCCTCGCGGATGAACGCGTCCTGCAGCGGCGAGAGCTCGTCGCCGTGCGCGAGGCCCTCGACCGTGGTGACCGGACGGCCGTCGACGAAGACGGCGGGCAGGAGACAGGCGGAGAGGAGCTCACCGCCGACGAGCACGCTGCACGACCCGCACACACCGATCGAGCAGCCCTCTTTGGTCCCGGTGAGTCCCAGGTCGTCGCGGAGCACGTCGATGAGCCGTCGGTCCGCGCGCACCTCGAGTGACTGCGGCGAACCATTCAGAGTGAAGCGCAGGCGATGCGTGCTCAGAAAAACGAATATAGGGCGCGCAGATGCGCTTCGCTCCCGGCCTCGCCCCCCTCCGTCATCGCGACTTCGCGCTCTATTTCACCGGCCTCACCGTCTCGCAGTGCGGCAGCTGGATGGAGCAGACGCTCACGACGTGGCTGCTGTACGAGATCACGGGGTCGCCGCTCCTCTTGGGTCTCAACGGAGCCCTGCGCGCCGTGCCGATCTTCGCGTTCGGTCTCCTCGCCGGCACGATCGCTGACCGCGTCGATCGCCGGAGACTGCTCCTCTTCACGCAGGGCGCAACTGCGCTCACCTCGCTCGCTCTGGGAGCCGTCGTTGCGGCGGGCGAGGTGCAGGTCTGGCACATCTACGCCGCCGGCGCGATCAATGCGACGCTGGGGGCGTTCGACGCGCCGGCGCGCCGCGCGATGTATCTCACGCTCGTCCCGCGGTCGCAGCTGCAGAACGCGAACACCTTGAACGCGGGGCTCTTCCGCATCGCGCGCCTGGTCGGTCCGAGCCTCGCGGGTATCCTCATCGTCGCGGTCGGCCCGGCCGTTCCGTACTTCGTGAACGCCGCGAGCCTCCTCGCCATCATCGGCGCGCTCCTGATCATGCGGACGCCGCCGATCGTCGCGCGCGTGCGTGGCTCGCTGTGGGCAGAGACCGTCGACGGCGTCCGGTACACGCTGAGCAAACGCGTCCTGGCGCACCTCATGGTGCTCGAGACCATCCACAGTCTCTTCGGCGCGAACACGGCCCTAGTCACGATCTTCGCGAAGGACGTGCTCCACGTCGGACCCGAGGGCCTTGGTCTCCTCCTCAGCGCGCTCGGCGCGGGCGCGCTGTTCGGCACGGGAAGCCTGGTCATGAGCGGAGACGTCCTGCGGAAGGGCCGCTGGATGATGGTCGCGGGCTACGGCTACACCGCCGCGTTCGCGATCTTCGCTTGGTCGGCGTCATTCGAGCTCGCCGCGCTTGCGCTGGCGCTCATCGGTCTCGCCGACACCTGGTGGGCGACCATGCGCAACAGCATCTTCCAGTTACAGGCCGACGAGGCCTACCGAGGCCGAACGCTGTCGGCGCTCCTGCTGGTCGGGCGCGGCATGGCGCAAGCGTCACAGCTGCAGACCGGTGTCACGGTCGAGGCGTTCGGGCCGCCCGCGGCCGCCACGGTGGGGGCCGTGGTGATCGCCGCGACGATCCTTGCTGTGAATGCGATGGACGACGAGGTCCGGAGCTTCCGCGACACGCGGACGGTCACGGAAGAGCCGACCGACGCTGCCGCGTCCTAAGCGAGCGCGGCGCGCATCGTCGCGCGAACACCTTCATCGTCGCCCTGCCGGGCGACGAGCACACGCACGATGGCGATATCGAGGCCAACGCTCAGCTTCCGCAGCGCCGCGGCCGCGCCCGCGGCCGGACCGGCGTAGCCAAAGGCCGACAGCATCTCGTCAGGGACCGCGCGCGCGAGATCGTCGTCCGGGGCCCCGGCGGCCCGCCGTGCCTCCAGCTGATCCAGGTGCGGCGCGAAGCCCATACGCTCGAAGTGCGAGCGATAGCCGTGGGCCCCCGACGGACGGACCATCAGCGCATACGCGAGGATCTGTTTCGCCAGCGCGAGCCGCGCGGCGGCGACGTCGTCGTCCACGCACATGCGGATGTACTGGATGAGCCGGGCGCGCGGGCCGACGCGTTCGCGGCTCCACGCGACCTGCGCCGGCGTGCACCAGTTGAGCGCGGCGCCTTCGGCGTGGCGCCCCGCGAGAGCGAGCATCTGCGGCCCGAGCGCTCCGACGTAGATCGGGACGTCGTTCGAGGTCTTGCGCAGCTCGTCGATGTACGAGCGCACCGCCGCAATGGGACGCTCGGTCACGCTGCCCGAGCCGACACCGAGGACGAACCGGCCGCCGGTAAGGTCGTGCGCGCTGCGCGCCGCCAGCGCGAGGGCCGGCGCGGGATTTCGCGCGATGGGGACGACGGACACGCCCGTCGGGAGGCCGGAGCGCTCGTGCCAGGCGACGCACATCACGATCGGGTCGTAGTCCACGCCGGCGTTCGTCCAGAGGCACTGGTAGCCGAGGGCGCTGGCCTCCGGCGCGAGGTCTCGCAGCTGCGCCGCGGAGAGGCCGAGCCGCGAATCGAGGCCGAGACCGACCTCCACTAATGCGGCGTGCGCGAAGCGCACACGCCAAGCAGATGAGCGCTGCGAAGCTGCGCGATTACGAGTTCAGCCCGCCGCGTCCACGACCCAGCGCACCGACTTCGAGCATGGGCACGCGCCGCCGACGCGCGCCAGGCGCGGCATCGACGAGATCGCTTTCTTCAGCTCGATCTCGCCGCGCGTCACTTTCCGCTGCATCTCGATCCAGTGCTTGACGTCGATCGACGCGCGGTACGCCTCGGGCAGGTGCTTCAGGACATGCGTGATGTACTCCTCGACGTCGGTGAACGGCTCGCCGTCGACGCCGACCATCTGGAACGCGGGCTCGCCGCGGCGGCGGAAGAAGCGGCGGTCGGGAAGCCGCAGGAGATCGTCGCGCGAGATGCCCAGGGCGGTCTCGCCGGCCTTGATGCGCCCGTACGCCGCGTCGGCATCCTCGCGCGAGAGCTGCGCGAGGCGGGCGCGCACGAAGCGGATGTTGAGGTCGTCGAGCATCTTCGTGCACTCGTCGAGGTACAGGTCCTGCGCCTCGCGGTTCGCCATGTCCTTGAGGCCGAGCTTCACGTTCGTCTGCCCGCCGCGCTCGTCGCCGAACATCTCGAGACCCCGGACGTACCACTTCGCGACCATCTTCTGGATGGTGGGCACGTCCATCGCGGCATTGGGGTCGCGCGCGGCCGCCTCCATCCAGCGCCGCATCGGGATGACCCCGGCGGCGAGGTGGAACGCCTCCTCGCGCAGCATCGGTGGCATCGACGCGGCCATCGGCGCGTACGCGTTCACCTTCTGCATCGTGAGCTGGTACTTGCCGACGCGGTCGATGAACGCCGCGAACACGATGCTGTCACCGAAGCTGTCGTACTCGAGATTGAACGCGGCCAGCACGTGCGAGCCGGTCTGCATCGACAGGATCTCTTCGACCATGTCCTGCGGCTTCGTATCGGTGACCGACGACCAGTCGGCGGACGTGAGTAGGTGGATCATCTGGTAGCCATGGCGGAGCTCCTCCGCCATGACGCGCAGCACCCAGGTCTGGTCCTGGGGATCGTTCGCGCGCTCGAACGTGCCGTGGTGCTGCTGGATCGAGCCGAACTCGGTCGAGGCCTGCGCGCGGATGATCATGAGGAGCTGCTCCGCGGCCTCCTTGTCGAGCTCCCTTGGCACAGCGGCCTTGGGCTGGCCCTTGCGATCGCCAATCTGGATCTCCGACGGCATGCCCTTCTCGACGCGCGCGCAGAGGCAGAACTCGTCGTCCTTGGGGAAATACTGCTGCCAGCGCTTGCTGAGCTCGGGGTACTCCGGGAAGTTGTGGCGCTGCCAGTGTTCGACGGCGCCGTGATAAGCCTTCGGCAGCATGCGGATCTCGTCGCTCACGGCTCTAGATTACCCGCTGCGTCCGTTCATTGGTATGACCGTTCGCCATGGCGAACGGTCTACAGCTTGCGCTCGAGCGCCGTCACCGGCGCCTTCGCGAAGCCCATCGCCTGCACGAACTTGGCGATGCCCTCGTCCTGAGCGCGGACCATCGTTCGCGCGACGTGCGCGCCGCGCGAGCGGAATCCGGCGAGAAGCGCGTCCGTGAGACGGCGTCCGATGCCCTGCTCGCGCGCTGATGGATCGACACCGAAGAACTCGATCCAGCCCGTCGGCTCCTCCATGCCGAACTCGCCGCCACGCACCTCGCCGAGCATGAAGCCGACGACCTTGCCATCGACCTCGGCGACCTGCGACGAGTCGGGATCCCGGCGGATGTAGTAGACGACGCGGTCCTCCCAGACATCGGGGCGGTACTTCCCCGTGATGCGCTCGTCGATGCGGCAGATCGCCTCGATGTCGAGCTCATTCACTGGACGGATGCGCACGTCGGCCATCGACGGCAAGTCTAGGAGATGGCGCTCAGGAGGCGGTGACGCCCGGGCGGCGCATGCGCGTCGCCGCGAGCGCGAGAGCAAGACCGATGAGCGGGAT
>JANNUM010000479.1:0-2712 GCA_031395235.1 Chloroflexota bacterium | reverse complement strand
CGACCGACTCGAGGAGTTCTAGCGCAGAGGGCAGAGCGCGGGGCGGGGGCGCTTACGCGCTGCGGAGCCGAGGGTGTGGCGTCGCGCAGGCCGTCGCCCAAGAGGTTGAAGGCGAGCACGGCGACGAAGATCGCCAGGCCGGGGAAGGTCGCGAGGTTCGTCGCCGCGAAGATGTACTGGCGCCCCTCCCCGAGCATCGATCCCCATTCCGGCGTCGGCGGCTGCACGCCGAGGCCAAGAAAGCCGAGGCCTGCGGCCACCAGGAGGGCCGAGCCCAGGCTCAAGGTCGCCTGCACGATGACCGGCGCGAGCGTGTTCGGCAGGACGTGGCGGAAGATGATCCGTGCCTGCGGGACGCCGAGGCTCCGCGCGGCCTCGACGAATGGCTGCGCGCGCAGATTGAGCGTCGACGCGCGAACGAGCCGCACGAACGATGGGATCGCGCCTATGCCGACCGAGAGGATGACGTTCCCGAGTCCGACGCCGAGCACGGCGACGAGCGAGAGAGCCAGGAGGAAGCCCGGGAACGAGAGCAGGATGTCCACGAAGCGCTGCGTCACGAGATCCACCCAGCCGCCGAGGAACCCGGAGACGACGCCGAGCGGCACGCCGACCAGCAGGCCGATCGTGATCGCGCCGAAGCCGGTGAAGAGCGAGAAGCGCGTCCCGTAGAGGAGGCGCGCGAGCAGGTCGCGCCCGAGGTGGTCCGTTCCGAGCGGGTGCGCGGTCGACGGCGGGAGCAGCGCTTCCGAGAGGCGATTCTGGATCGGGTCGTAGGGGGTGAGGAGCGGCGCAAGGGCCCCGACGAGGACGAACGCCACGAGCACCGCGAGGCCCGCCATCGCCGCGCGGTGTCGCGCGAGGCGCCGCCAGGTCTCGCCCCTCATTCGAAGCGGATCCGTGGGTCCACGTACGCGTACAGCACGTCGACCGCCAGGTTCACGAGGATGAACAGGAACGCGAACACCAGCACGATGCCCTGCACCATCGTGTAGTCGCGCGCGAAGATCGAGTCGACAAGGAGCTGCCCGATCCCGGGCCAGCCGAAGACGGTCTCCGTCAGCACGGCGCCGCCAAGGAGGGTGCCGAACTGGAGGCCGACGACCGTCACGACGGGCAGGAGCGCGTTCGCCAGGGCATGGCGCACGAGGACGATCTCCTCGCCGAGGCCCTTCGCCCGGGCGGTGCGCACGTAGTCCTGGCCGAGCGTTTCAAGGACGCTCGAGCGCGTCATCCGCGCGACGAGCGCCACGGAGAAGCTGGCGAGCGTCAGCGACGGCAGCACGAAGCTCAGAGGCTGGTCCGAGCCGGCGGCGGGGAGGACCTGGAGCTGGATCGCGAACAGGACGATGAGCATGAGTCCGAGCCAGTACACGGGCATCGAGATGCCGAAGAGCGTGATCGCCGAGAGCACGTAATCGAGCGCGCGGCCTCGTCGCGAAGCCGCGATCGTGCCGAGGGCCACCCCGACGACGGTCGCGATCACGCTGCTGATGACAGCGAGCTCGATCGTGCTCGGAAGCCGCGCGAGCACCTCGTCGATGACCGGCTGCGAGGTCCGCGCTGAGACACCGAGGTCGGCGCGGAGGAGACGGCCGAGGAAGATGGCAAGCTGCACCAGGATCGGCTCGTCGAGCCCGAGCTGCTGGCGGATGCGCTCGACGTCCTCCTCGCTCGCGAGCAGGCCGGCGATGACCCGCGCGGGATCGCCCGGGAGGAGGTGAACGAGGAGGAAGACGACGAGCGCGACGCCGAAGAGTGTCGGGATCACGGCGACGAGCCGGCGGGCGATATACCGGTGCACGAGGAGTCGGCGCTACGCCGGCTCGGCGTACACCGCGGCGAACTTCTCCGTGGGCACGGAGCCCACGCCCTTGATCTTCGCGGAGTGGACGATCGGGAAGCGCTGGACCCACAGGAACGCCCACGGCGCGTCGTCCCAGATGATCTTCGAGATCTCGCAGTAGAGCGCTTCGCGCTTCTTCACGTCGGTCTCGCTCGACGCCTTGTCGTTGAGCTCGATGACGCGCGGGTTCTCGTAGTAGGAGGTCGAGAGGCCTTTCGGCGGCCACGCGTTCGGGCCACGGAACTGGTCCATCTGCTGCGACGCGTCGAGGTAGCCGGGAGCCCAGCCGAGGAGGTGGAGGTCGGCCGTGCTCTTCTCCGGTGGCACATTGATCGTGCCGAGGTACGTCGGCCAGTCGCTCGTCGTCGCGTCGACCGTGAGCCCGATGTCGCGCAGGTTCCCCGCGATCGCCTGGCCGACCTGCTGGTCCTGCACGTACCGGCCGGTCGGGTAGACCATCTTGAGTGCGAGCTTCTCCTGACCGGCTTCCTTGAGCAGCGCCTTCGCCTTGTCCGGGTCGTAGGCGTACCCGCCGATCTTGCAGTAGCCGAAGAGCGACGGTGCCATCGGTGCGTCCATCTTCTCACCGAGTCCGAAGAGCAGGTTCTTGATGATCCCGTCCTTGTCGATCGCATAGTTGATGGCCTGACGCACGCGCCGGTCCTTCATGATCGGCCTCGAGTGGTTGTAGGCCATGAAGATCGTGCGGTCGCTCGCACCGGCGATCACTTTCACCTGGCTATTCCGCTGCAGCGCCGGGAGATCGGCGATCGGCGGCAGGATGATGATCTCAGCCTGGCCGGCGAGGAGGAGACTCTCGCGCGTCGCAGCCTCGGGCACGACGCGGATCTGCACGGTCTCGTAGT
>JANNUM010000447.1:0-2238 GCA_031395235.1 Chloroflexota bacterium | reverse complement strand
GTGAAGAACTCGCCGGCGCGCACGTCGAACGAGATGCCGTCGACGGCGTTGCGGTCCGCCTTCTTGTAGCGCTTCGTGAGCCCCTCGATATGGATCACGGCCCGAGTTTAGGTGGCGAAAGTTGTGCGGTTGACACAGCGGGAGTTCCCCCGAGAACGCCAATGGCCGCGCCCAGGCGGCACTGTGCTCGCACGAAGACGCGGAGGTGACAGCGATGTCGAGCACGTGGGAGCTGATGGCGATCTGCATCGAGGACGCCTCGCGAGCCGAGGATCTCGTCAGGGAGCACGCGTTCCGCCGCGAGCTGCGGCTGGACCCGCAGAAGGCGCTCTCGGTGTTCGAGCTCCGGGCGAAGCCGGCGCGCTAGCGGCCGGCGGTCCGCCTACGCGGATGACGCTCGCGGACGGGTTCGTCCTCGAGCTCCTCCCACTCGCGAGCGCTGTACAGGTTCGCGGCGAGGCCGGCATCGGCGATCAGGAGCACAAGTCCGGCGATCGCAAGTAGGAAAGGCGCCGGTGAGGGCGCCGCCTGGCCGAGCTCGAGGCTACGCAGGACCGCCGAGATCCCGTAGAGGACGAGTGCTCCGATCGCCGCAGCTTCGTCGACGCGCCCGAGCCCGCGGTCGTCACGATCGACGTCACCGTACTCGACGACCGCGGTGATCGCGGCGATGCCGACGACGATGACGTTCGTGACCACGAGCCACTGAGCGGCGACGACGAACGTGCTCGTGTCTCGCGCACCCCAGCCGAACCAGGCCATGAGGTCAATGAGCGTCACGGCGAGACCGAGCCCGATCGCGATGAAGGCGAGCGGCGAGCGCGGCGCGAAGCCCAGACGACGGCCCTCGAGGAGCTCCTTCACGGAGCAGTCATGCTAGCGGGGCGGAGGACCCTCCGTCGGCGCGGGCAGTCAGCACCCGGGCTCGCCATCGTGGCCGCAGCAGGCCTGTCGAAGCACGGCGCGAAGCCACGCGTTACGCGACGCGACGACGATCCGACGCGGCAGCGGGATCGCGCTGTCGGTGAAGTTACGGATGGCCTGTAAGAAGCTGCCGTGGTGCCGGTGATGCATCTCCGTACTATCGCCCTCATGTCAGAGGACGCAAAGAGCGGAAGGGCCACGCACGGCGAGCTCACTTTGGCGGAGATCGCCGAGCTCCTGCCGGGGACCGGGGAGATCATGGCCTCGGTCGGCGAGTGCTGGTGGAAGTGCGCGTACGCCGCTCGCGGTGGCAACTGGGAGCTCGCCGCGTACTTCGTGCGGCGGGTGCGCGGGTTGCAGCGCAAGCTCGCCGTCGTGCGGCCGAAGTACTCGGGCGATCTCGCGGCGTTCGAGGAGCAGCACATCGCTCCGGCACTCGCGGCGTGCGATGCGCGAGACCAGCGCGCGTTCGACCGCGCGTTCGCTGCCGCCACCGACAAGGCGAACGAGCTGCACGTGAAGTGGGCGAAGCCCTACATCCGCTGGACGCTGCCGGACGAGCCGCCGAAGGACCTCGAGATGTCCTCCCAGCCGTAGCCCGACTCGGTCCGCGCCCATCCGATCCTACGGCTCGGCTTCGCCTTCGCCGGCTGCTTGGCGTGTGCGCTACGCGCACGCCGCGGTAGAAGCGCCGCGACGGCACGTTCTCGCGCAGCACCCAGATGATCATCGAGGGAAGGCCGCGGTCGACGAGCTCCTTCGCCGCGGCCGCCAGCAGCGCGCGGACCGGCCCCACGCCCTATGTCGCCGCAGTCGTCGTCGAACGACGTGAGCTGTCGCGCCTCGCGCCGTCCAGTGAGAGCACGAACACGTTCTTCGGTTTGCGTTTCTTACTTTCGGCTTCTCAGGAGCGGCGCGGTCGGACACGAAGGCAAGCGTCCGCGCATCCGGTGACCAACGCGGCAGAGTGTCCTGGCCGGGTCCGGCGGTGAAGCGCGTCGCTTCGGAGGAGCCATCGAACGGTGCGAGCCGGATCGCGGAGCGGTAGCCGTCGCGTTCGGGCGTCACGGTGCGGACGGCGAACGCCACGCGCTCGCCGTCAGGCGAGATCTGGGCGTCGGCGAGGAGCGGAGGCGTAGAGATCCTCCGCGGTCATCGGAGGAAGAAGGTCTGGCAAGGGGTCGTATCGTGCCGTATATGGGACGTCTCACGCCGCGCGAGCGCACGGGACTGCTGATCGGCGTGCTCGCGATGTTCCTCGCACTGGACGTCGCGTTCCTCGTCTCGCTCGTCGGGCTGCCCTTCACGCCGTTC
>JANNUM010000423.1:0-3613 GCA_031395235.1 Chloroflexota bacterium | reverse complement strand
CCTCGGGCGCGCCGCATGAAATGCCTCGTCGCGATCGTCGATCCGGAGCGCGACCGCGCCGCGGTCGACCTCGCCGTGGCGCTCGCGGCCGGCGACGAGGTCGTCCTCGCGTCCGTCATCGAGGTGCCCGAGGGCGATCCCCTCGCGTCGGTGCAGCCCGAGGCGCGCCGCCTGCGTCGCACGCTCGATCAGCTGGCGCCCGCCGACGCGCACGTGCGCACGCTCGTGACCGTCGCGCGGCAAGGGTGGCAGGCCATCCAGGAGGCCATCGCGAACGAACGTCCAGAGCTGCTGATCCTCTCCTGGCGGCGTCCGGGTTGGGATCTGTTGGGCACGACCATCGAAGACGTGCTGCGCGCTCCGCCCTGCGACATCGCGGTCGTGAAGGGGCCGTTCTCCCGCGCGCGGCGCGTGCTCGTACCGGTCCGCGGCGGCAGGTACGCCGACCTTGCGGCGAAGGTGGCGATCGGCTGGGCGCGCGCGTGCGGCGGCAGCGTGACCCTGCTCCACGTGCGCACGGCGGGACGTCACACCCCGACGCTGTACCAGCTGCTCGGAGATCGCGCGCTCGACGACCGTGTCGACCGCCTCGTGACGCGTACCGGCGATCCGGCCGAGGTCATCAACGAGGAGCTCGCCGAACACGACGCGATCGCGTTCGGCGCGACGGGTCGCGCAGGCGAGGAGGACCCGCTCGGCCCGGTCGGTCAAGCCATCGTCGCGAACGCCCGCGCGGCGGTGATCGTGCGCACGGCCGTGCCGGTCGCACCGAACGCGTTCGTCACGAAGTCACCTCTGCCTGCGGATCGCGCCGAGCGCAGCCGCGTCATCGGCGAGCTCGTCGACAAGTGGTTCGTCCAGAACACGTTCGCCTCGAGCGAGTTCGCCGATCTGCGCCGTCTGGTCGAGGCGAAAGAGCGCCAGGGTCTCCGCATCTCCGTCGGCCTGCCGACGCTGAACGAAGAGGCCACGATCGGTCGCGTCATCCGCGCGATCCGCACGCGCCTCGTGGAGCGATATCCCCTCATCGACGAGATCGTCGTGATCGACTCGGACTCGGCCGATAGCACGCGCGAGATCGCGCGCGCCGAAGGCGTGCCGGTCCACATCCACAGCCAGATCCTTCCCGGCAGCGGCAGCTACGTCGGCAAGGGCGAGGCACTGTGGAAGAGCCTGCATGTGCTAAGCGGCGACATCGTCGTGTGGGTCGATACGGACATCTCGAACACTCACCCGAAGTTCGTCTACGGCGTCGTCGGCCCGCTGCTCATGCGGCCCGACCTGCAGTTCGTGAAGGCCTTCTACCAGCGGCCGCTGCGGATCGGCGGCGAGCTGCAGGCGACCGGCGGCGGACGCGTCACCGAGCTTGCGGCTCGTCCGATCCTCAACCTCTTCTTCCCGGAGCTTTCGGGGATGGTGCAGCCGCTCTCGGGCGAGCAGGGCGGACGGCGCGCGACGCTCGAGCAGCTGCCCTTCTTCACGGGCTACGGCGTCGAGACCGGCCTGCTCATCGACACACTGCAGCGCGCGGGTCTCGGTGCGATCGCGCAGGTCGACATGAAGCAGCGCATTCACCGCAACCAGAGCCTGCTCGCGCTGTCGAAGATGAGCTTCGAGATCCTCCAGGTCGCGCTGAAACGCGTCGGCGAAGCGCACGGTCAGCGCCTCTGGGAGGACGCGAACGCCACTCTCAAGCTCATCACCCCGCAGGAAGGCGGCAGGCTGCACCTCGAGATGCACGACATCATCGCGACCGAGCGCCCGCCGATGGCGACGATCCCCGAATACATCTCCGCGCGTCGCCGGTGAAGATCCTCCGCACCGCCCTGGACGTCCGCGCGTGGCGCGCGGGTGCAGGCCGGGTCGGACTGGTGCCCACGATGGGCGCGCTGCACGCGGGGCACATGTCGCTCGTCGAGCGCGCCGTGCGTGAGACCGACGCCGCGATCGCCTCGATCTTCGTCAACCCGACGCAGTTCGGCCCGAACGAGGACTTCGCCGCGTATCCGCGGCGCGACGCGGAGGACACCCGGCTACTCGAGCGTCACGGCACCGGCGCGGTCTTCATCCCGACGGTGGAGGAGATCTACCCGCCTGACGACGTGACGCGCGTCACGCCTGGCCCCATCGCCGGGCCGCTCGAGGGAGTCGCCCGTCCCGCGCACTTCGTCGGCGTCGCGACTGTCGTCGCGAAGTTGCTCGCCATCGTCCGTCCGGACGTCGCGTACTTC
Organism: Chloroflexota bacterium; assembly: GCA_031395235.1. GTDB lineage: Bacteria > Chloroflexota > Limnocylindria > P2-11E > P2-11E > CF-39. Next base: position 1,382 of record JANNUM010000423.1, on the reverse strand, counting down.
GGACAGAAGGATTTCCAGCAGCTGCGGGTGGTCCAGACCATCGCGCGCGACCTGCGCTTCGGCGTCGAGATCATCGGAGGGCCGACGATCCGCGAGCCGGATGGCCTCGCGATGTCCTCGCGGAACGCGTATCTCACGACAGAGCAGCGCGAGAACGCGCTGTCGCTGTCGGGCGCGCTCTTCGCGGCGCGCGAGGCATGGGACCGCGGCGAGCGCGACCCGCACGAGCTGCGCGAGCTGGTGAAGGAGCTCGCCACCGCGCCGGGCGTGGCGCTGCAGTACGTTTCGGTCGCGGACCCGATCACGCTCGTGGAGCTGCAGCGGCCCGCCGACCGGGTGGTCATATCACTCGCGGCCCGTGTGGGCCGCGCCCGTCTCATCGACAATGTGCTCCTGGGCATGGACCTGGCGGATCTCCGTTGACACGGCGCGCCGTGCTCGTCGCGTTCAGCGTCGCCCACTTCGCGCATCACGTCACGAACAGCCTGCTCAGCGCTTTGCTGCCGTTCATCCGCGACGCCTTCGCGCTCTCGTACACCGACGCTGGGTTCGCGGTCAGCGCGTACACGATCGCATCGGGTGTGTCGAACGCGCCGCTCGGCGTGGTCGCCGATCGCATGGGCGCGCGGCGCGTGATCGTGTGGGGCCTCGTCCTCATCGGACTGTCGAGCGTCGCGATCGGCCTATCGGGTGAGTACTGGCAGCTGCTGGCGTTCCTAGTGGTCATGGGGATCGCGAGCGGCACCTATCACGCGCCCGCGTCGGCGCTCATCGCGGAGCTCTTCGCCACGCGCCGCGGCATGGCGATGGGCACGCACACGACCGCCGGGCATCTGTCGTTCTTTGTGGCACCGCTCCTCGCGGGCATCGTTGCCGCGACCGGGACGTGGCGAACACCGTACATCGCATTCGCGATCGCGCCGATCGCGTGCGCGGTGCTGCTGTGGCGCGTCGCCCCGATGGGCACCCGATCGACCGGCGGGCACGGCTGGCTCGCGACGGTGAGCGACATCGGCGTGGTCGCGAAGCGCGTCGGAGCGCTCGTCTCGCTGTCGATCCTGTTCCAGGTCGTGATCTCCGCGGCGATGGCCTTCCTCAGCCTGTATCTGGTCGATGCCCGCGGGATCTCGCCGGGCGTCGCCGCGGCGCTCTTCGGCGTTCCCCAGCTCGCCGGCCTCATCGGCGCGCCGATGGCAGGGACGCTTTCCGACCGCTTCGGCCGCCGCATCGTGCTGCTGCTTGGGCTCGCGCTCATGGGTCCCGCGGCCTGGGCGCTCACGGTCGTGCCGAACGAGCTGGTCTTCCTGCCGCTGCTGGTGATCGGGATCTCGTTCTCGATCCGCGCGACGACGACCGAGGTGCTCATCGTCGACAACACCCCG
>JANNUM010000422.1:0-5303 GCA_031395235.1 Chloroflexota bacterium | reverse complement strand
CCAGCGCGGCAGCTCCCGGAACCACTTCACCTCGATGACCACGCCGGGCTCACGAGCGATCACCGGACCGATGCGACAGGGCATCGAGCTCGCGTCGTTCGCGATCCACGGGACGGCGAGATACATCAGGTTGTGATCGGCGGTGATGCGCATGCTCCCATCCGGCGCGGAGTAGGCGATGCGGTTGTACTGCGTCACCACGACGGGTCGCACGCCGACCGCGATCGTTCCGTTGGCGCGCTCGACCAGGCCGTTCTGGTCACGGGGCAGCTTCTGCTCGCCGCGGAGGTACGCGGGAAGGGACATCGTCGGCACCTCGTAGCGCTCCTTGAATGACGTGCTCGCGGAGTCGTCCTTCATCTCGAAGTAGACGGTCTCGCCGGCGAGGATCTCGCTGGGCCGCGTGCGGTGATATTCGCGGACCCGGAGCTGGAGCGCCTTACCGGCTTCGGCAGCCCGGAACACGCTCCAACCATACGTATCGAGGTACGCGGTGGTCGACCACTGGTAGGGCCGGTCATCCTGATCCAGCGCAAGGTACGTGCCGCTGGTGCGAAGCGCGAGGCGCGCGACGGACTCGTTCACCAGGAAGCGGTGTTCGATGCGGCGCTCGGTGTCGCTGCCCGAGTCGAGGACGATGTCCTTCATGCCGGCACCGCCGCGTGGTCGGCGGCCGCCGCCGGCAGCGTGAGGTCGATCATCGCGCCGGGCTGGCCGGGGTTCGCGACGCGGATCGTCCCTCCGTGCAGCGCGACCGCGAGACGGCAGAAAGCGAGACCGAGCCCGGTGCCGCCGCGGCTCCGGCCGTTGCCGCCCTGATAGAAGCGGTCGAAGACGTAGGGGGCGTCCTCGGTCGTGATGCCCGGTCCGGTGTCCGACACGCGGATGAGCACGAAGTCGATACCCTCGTCAGCCTTCCGCGCTTCGATGTGGACCTTGCCGCCGGTGGGCGTGTGCTTCACCGCGTTCGCCAGCAGATTCGTGAGCACCCGGACGACGAGACCGTCGTCGACGAAGACCGTGGCGTCGCCGACCTCGCTGGTGACCGTGATGTTCTTCGCGCGAGCCTCAGGCTTGACCTGGGACATGCTCTTGCGCGCGAGCTCGTCCAGGCGCACTGCCTGCGGCACCGCCTCGAGGCGGCCCTCCTCGAGCTTGTAGACGTCGAGGAGCGCGTTGACCATCCGCAGCATCTCGCTGACGTTCGATTCCGAAAGGCCGAGGAGCTCGGCGAACTCGGGGCGCGACGGGTCCAACTGACCCATGCCGACGAGCTGCAGGAAGGCAACGACGCTGTTCGCCAGGTTGCGAATGTCGTGGCCGAGCATCCCAATGAGCTCCTGCCGCGAACGCTCGACCTTCCGGAGCTGCTCGTTGCTCGCGCGGAGCTGGTCCTGCAGTCGCTTCGTGAAGAGCGTGCTGCGGACGCGCGCGGCGAGCTCGACCGGTTCGAACGGTTTCGCGACGTAGTCGACGCCGCCGGCCTCGAAGCCCGTGACCACGTCGTCGGACTGGTCCTTCGCGGTGACGAAGATCACCGGGATCGCCGACGTCCGCTCGTTCGCCTTGAGCCGTCGGCAGGTCTCCCAGCCGTCGATGCCCGGCATCATCACGTCGAGCACCACGAGGTCCGGGAGGTCGCGCTCCGCGATCGCGAGGGCCTGCTCGCCGCTGGACGCGCGCAACACCGCGCAGCCGAGCGCCGCGAGCCGGCGCGAGATGAGATCGAGGTTCGCGGGCTCGTCGTCGACCGCGAGCACCGTGCCGAGGCGCTCGAGCGGCGCCGTGACGGCGTCGGGTCGCCTGACTCCCGCGATCGCCGGCGCCTTCTCGGGGAGGAACCGCGCCAGGACCGCCCGCAGCTCGGCCGGTGCGTAGGGCTTGGAGACGAAGTCGTCACAGCCGGCGTCGATCGCGCGCTGACGGTCCTGCTGCATGGCCAGCGCAGACACGGCGATGATCGGGATGCGCGCCGCCCACGCCTCTTCGCGGAGCAAGCGTGTGACGGTCAATCCATCGACACGCGGAAGCAGCAGGTCCACGAGGATCGCGTCAGGCCGCTCGGCGCGCGCGATGTCGAGGCCACTCTGGCCGTCCATGGCGATCAGCGCCTCGTGACCCGCGGCGCGAATGATGCGCTGCGCGACATCGAGGTTGTTCGCCTCGTCCTCGATGACGAGCACCCTAGCAGCGCTCATGACCTTGCCGCCACGCCGGTGAGGCCGCCCTCCGGGAGGGCCGCGGCGCGCACGCGCACCGGCAGAGTGAACAGGAACGAGCTGCCGACGCCGGCAGTGCTATCGACCCAGATGCGACCGCCGTGCAGCGCGATGAGCCGCTTCGAGATGGCGAGCCCAAGACCCGTGCCGCCGTACCGGCGTGTCGTGGAGGCGTCGACCTGGCGGAACTCGTCGAAGATGTACGTCTGCGCCTCCGGCGGGATGCCCACACCGGTGTCCACGACCGCGATCGTGATCCAGCCATCGACGATGCTCGCGCGGATCGTCACTCCGCCGTGCTCGGTGAACTTCACCGCGTTGGCCACGAGGTTGACCAGCACCTGGCGGATACGCGCGCGATCGGCCCACGCGGTCGGCATCGTGCTGGCGACCTCGGCACGGAGCGTCAGCGACTTGGCGTCCGCGCTTGGACGGATGAGCTCGATGACGTCGTCGATGACGAGGGGAATGTCGACCTCTTCGACGTTGAGCTCCATCTTGCCGGCCTCGATCTTCGCGAGGTCGAGGAGGCCGTTGATGAGGCCGAGCAGGTTGTCAGCCGCCTGCACGACGCGCTCGAGATCGGCGGTCTGCTGCTCGGTGAGATCGCCGTCGAGTCCGTCGAGCATGAGCTTCGTGTACCCGATGATCGCGTTCATCGGGGTGCGCAGCTCGTGGCTCACAGACGCAAGGAATTCGCTCTTCAGCCGGTTCGCGCGCTCGAGCTGGAGGTTGTTGTCCTTCAGCTCGTTCACCAGATCGGCGTTCTCCTTGGCGACGCTCACGAGCCGGGCGATGGTGCGGAGCGCGCGCGCCTCGGTATCCCTGATCTCGCGTGGCGTCTTGAAGTACGCGGACAGGAGACCAGCGGCGCGGCCACGCGCCGATAGCGGGATGTGCGCGACGTACGGCAGCGGGCTCTGCGGAACGTGCAGGTGCTGGATCTGGTTCGGGTCGTAGACGGGATTGACCAGCACGCGCGTCGCGAGCATGACCGCCGTCTCGGCGTCGACGCCGATCGTCGTTGGCGCGATGAGCCGGCCACCCGAGCCCATCGGCGAACCCGGAGCGTCCTCGCGGATGACGATCGACGCGCCGTCGGCGTGGAAGAGCGCGACCATACGGGAGAGTGACTCGGCGAAGATCCGCTCGCGGTCAGTCACGCCAACGACCGCGTCGGCCACCTCGTTCACCGTGCGGACCTCGGCCAGGTACTCCTGCTGGTCGCGGTCACGTTCGCTGAGTGACCGTGCCATCGTGTCGAATGCGCGCTCGAGCGTGCCGATCTCGTGCTGCGAGCGCTGACGGATGCGCACGCCGAGATCGCCTGCCTCGATCTGCTGCGCGGCGGCGGCGAGCTCCTGCAGCGGCTTGGTCATCGCGGCCGCCGAGCGGTAGGCGAAGAACGTGACGAGGGCGATGAGCCCAGCAGACAGGACGAACAGGATCAGCAGCAGCGTCCGCCGCGCGGTGTCCAGCCCCTCGAGCGGCAGCATGACCGCAAGGACGCCAGGGTTCGCTCGCAGCGAGCGGACGACCTGGAAGATGCCGTGGTAGTCCTGGTCGCCGATGCGCACGTTCTGGACGGTGATGTCGCCTGGCGCGTTGTCGACTTGTTCGACCGTCGGAAAGACGGTGTCGCTGGGGAAGGGTGTGGTCGACGCCTTCACCTTGCCATTCCACACGAGGGCGATCTGCGCATCACTCTTGGTGTTGATCGTCTTCAGATAGGCGTCGCCCAGGATGACGCCGATCTCCATGTAGCCGACCGGCTCCTGTTCCCTGTCCCGGATGACGTAGATGGCGCGGATCACGATGCCCAGCGGCTCGTCGTAGAGCGACCACGACTGCGGCGCACCCGCGTCCACGAGCGCGACGAGGTCCGGCTTCAGCGTCTCGCCGGGCCTGAAATCCTGGGCTCCGGCGATGAGCGTACCCGCCTTGTCCGTGACGTTCATGATGTCGACGTTCAGCCGCGATTTCTGAGGAAGGAGGAATGCCTCGAGCGCGGCCCGGTCGCGCGATTCAGCCAGCTCGCGGATCGTCGGCAGCCCGGCGAGGAGCGACGCCTGGCGGATCAACAGGATCGACTGGTCGGCGATGTCGTTCGCCGCGGCCTGCGCGACGACGTCCGCCTCGTCCTCGAACTGCTTGGCGATGAGGTCGCTCGATTCGTAGAGCGCGACGGCCGCGAGCACCACGAGGGCGCCCACGGACACCGCCACCGTCCGACCCACGAGCGCGCGGAGGAGGCTTGGCGCGAAGAGCTGGGTGACGAAATGCACGAGGACGGTCCTAGAGGCCGGCCAGGATCTTCTGCCCCTCCGGACCCTTCACGAAGTCCAGGAAGGCCTTGACCATTGGCGTCACCTTCGTCGGGTCGGGGTGATACACGAAGTACAGCGGGCGGCGGATCTGGTACGTGCCGTTGTTCAGGTTCTCCCGGGTCGCCGCGACGCCGTCGATGGTCAGCAGGCGCACGTCGGCCGTGCCGAACGTCTTCGCGTTCATCGTCATCATGCCGATCGCGTCCTTGAACGAGCTGATCGCCTTGAGGGTCTCGTCGATCTGGAACACCTCGACGGCGTCCTTCGCGTACGTCGGCTTCGACTTGAAGAAATATCCCTCGAAGGCCGAGCGCGTCGAGGACTCGGGCTCGCGCAGCAGAACGCGGATCTTGCCGGGCGTGCCGCCGACATCCTTCCAGTCCGTGATCTGGCCAGTGAAGATCTTCGCGACCTGATCCTTCGTCAGGGCCTTCACCGGGTTGGAGGCGTTGATGCCGACGCCGGTGCCCGAGGCGCCGATCGAAACGCTCTCGACCGTGCCCTTCTCGGCCGGCTTGAGGTCCCGGCTGATGAAGCCAATATCGACCTGTCCGTCGAGCGTGAGCTTCACGCCGGCGTCCGAGCCGACGTCGTCGAAGCCCTGCCAGATCACGGTGGGGTGGAGCGCGGCGAACGCCGCCGTGAGCGGCTTGACGTTATCGAGCGCGCCGCCGCCGCCCTTGGTCACGTAGGTCCCCGCCAGGGGGTCCGGAGTCGGTTTCGCCGCGATGGGGTTGGCACCGCCGCAGCTCGCCAC
>JANNUM010000416.1:0-5331 GCA_031395235.1 Chloroflexota bacterium | reverse complement strand
GACGTTCTCAACCGAAAGGTGGTCACTGGCCAGCAGCACGAGCTTCACCTCACCTCGCTCGAGCAGGCGCTGCTCTACCTTCTCGCCGCGAACGCCGGAAGCGTGCTCACTCGCGAGCAAATCCTCGACGCGCTGTGGGGCACCGACTTCGTCATCGAGAGCAACGTCGTGGACCGGCACGTGCGCGCTCTCCGCGCGAAGCTTCAGAACGACTGGCACAAGCCTCGGTACATCGAGACCGTTCCTGGCAGCGGCTATCGCTTCGTCCCCGGCCCAGACCCCAGGGGGGAACGGCCCGTCTAATTCGGCCCTTCCTGGCAACATTTTTCGTCAATCAGCTTGTCGTTACGAAACCGTCATGCGGTGGCGACTGCCTCGTGCGAAGGTGAATTTTGGTGGATGCTCAGAACGTGCTGGTCGTGGAGGACGACGCCGCACTCAGCGAATTCGTTGGCGGTCTGCTGACCCAAGCTGGCTACCACCCGGTAACCATCGCGGACCACGCGCTCATCGGCGCGGCCGTGGGCCGGTGGCAGCCGCGATGCGTGATCCTTGACGGTGAGGTCGCCTCTACCGGCGCGAGCCGCACCTGGGAGGACGCGGCGGCCATTCGTCGAGCGCATCCGACCCTACCAGTGCTGATGTTCACCGCGGACGGCGCCGCTCTCGCCGAGGCCGAGGCCGGCACATCGCGGCGCAGCCGCGCGGCAAGCTTCGCCGGGATCGTGAGCAAGCCGTTCGTCATCGAGGAATTCCTTGCGGCGGTGAATAGCGCTGTCGACAGATCTGCATCGGTCGTTGCGACCGCACCACCGACGCAACCCGATAGCGCGACCGCTGAGGCGATCACGGTGTTCCCCGATGTCGGCCAGCTCCCCACCAACTGGCCCGACACCGATCTCATGGGCGTGGTCATCCACGAGATGCGCGCCCCACTCACCGTGATCAAGGGCCAGGCACAGCTCGCGCGGCGGAACATCGGGCGGGATCCGGCGAAGGAGCGCGCGGCGATCGACATCGTGATCGAGCAGACGGACCGGATGGCAGCGATGATCTCCGAGCTACTGGACCACTCGCGCCTTGCCTCCAATGGGCTCACCCTCAACGTCGTTGCCTTCGACCTTGTCGGCGCGGTCGTGGAGGCCATCGCCAGGCACGAGTACGAAGCGACGCCGCGCATCAGCCTGCGGCGGCCTCCCGGTAACGTACGCGTGCGCGGTGACGAGGGCCGGATCGCTCAGATCCTGGACAACGTGTTGAACAACGCCCTCAAGTACAGCGGTCCCAGCGCTCCGATCGAGGTCTCGCTCACGGTGGAGGGGGATCAGGCGCAGGTTCGCATCGCCGATCACGGTGTCGGCGTTCCGGCAGACGAGGTTGCCCTGCTCTTCACGCCGTTCTTCCGGACGTCGCGGACCCGCCAGGCGTCCGGCACCGGGCTCGGCCTCCACATCAGCAAGCGGCTCGCGGAGCGTCACGGTGGGGGACTCTGGCTCGAAGCCAGCTCCAGCTCCGGCAGCGTCTTCGCGCTCGCGCTTCCCGTCGCGACGTAGTCCGCGGCGCAAAACGAAGGAGCACCCTTTCGGGTGCTCCTTCTCGTTTGCTCGCGAAGGTGGCTTAGGGCTTCGGCTGCGTGGTGATGCCGAGCTGCGTCATGAGGTCGGCCTGGTCGAAGTAGGTGCGCTCACGCTGGATCAGACCGTTGCGGAACGACGAGATGAGCATCGTCTTGAGGACGATGGGCTTGTTCGTCGCCGGGATCGTTCCCGTCGATGAGACGAACGGTCCGGTGTGCGTCGCCTTGTAGACGACCTCGGACGTGACGTGGTCGCCTTGGGCGATCTGGTTCGTCACTTCCGCGGTGCCCTGCGGGAAGGCCGTCTTCCAGACCTTGAACGAGTCAAGGATCTGCTTCTTGCCCTTGTACTTGCCGCTCGGGTCGGAGGTCTCGGCGTCTTCGGCGTACGGAGCGTGGTCGAGGTCGCCCTTGACCATTGCCGCGACCCAGTTCTTGATCGTCGCCGTGTTGGCGGCAACGGTCGACCTGTTGTCGTGTGCGAGTGTCGGCTTGTCTTGTAGGAGTGTTGTCATAGATGCCCTTCTTTCTTCGACGACCGTACTCTCAATACTTGCAAATAGCAAGCAGCAGATAATAAAGTAAGCATTACCGTGAATGAACTTGCGAGCGCGCTGACTGTCGTCGGGCATAAGTGGACGCTGCTCATCGTCGAGCACCTGCTCGCCGGTCCGCGTCGCTTCACCGAGATCGAACGTGCGCTCGGCCATGCGAACCCGAAGATGGTCACCGCTCGCCTGCGCGAGCTCGAGGCCGCCGGGCTCGTCTCGCGGACGGTCTATGCGGAAGTCCCACCGCGAGTCGTCTACGCGCTCACCGAGCGCGGCCGCGAGCTTCGCCCCGCGATCGACGCGCTCCGTCGCTGGGGAACACGCGCTTCGCGACAGGCTCGCGCCACGTAGGAGCAAGCCGACCTCGCCCGGCCGCCAGGGGCGACAATGTGTGCCGCCGAGATGGGGAAGACAGCGACGCCAGTTGAGGCCGGTCGGACTGCTATGGAGCAGCATGCCTGGGCTGAGGCGCTCGCACTCTTCAAACAAGCCGACACCGCGAACGAGCTCGATGCCGACGGGCTCGAGATGCTCGCCGATGCCGCGTGGTGGATGGCGCAGCCGGCGGACTCGCTCGTGGCGCGGGAGCGCGCGTTCTCCGCGTTCGTAGCGGCGGGTAACACACGGCGCGCGACGCGCGTCGCGCTCAGGCTCGCGCAGCACAACGCCAGCAAGCGGGCAATGGCGGTCGCCCAGGCGTGGTTCGCGCGCGCGGAGAAGCTCGTGGAGGGCGATGAGGATTCGGCCGAGTTCGGTGCCGTTCTGTTCGTGCGCGTCCTCATGCACGCGGGACCCTCGAACGTGGACGAGGCCGTCGCGCTGGGTCGCCGGATCGCGCTGCTCGGCGAGCGCTTCGGCGATCGTGACCTTCAGGCGTTCGGCGCGATGGCTCAAGGCTTCGCGCTGTTCGAGAGCGGTGATGTCAAGGCGGGCTTCGCGCAGTTCGACGTCGCGACGCTCGCCGCGGCCGCGGGTGAGCTGAGCATCTGGTCGACCGGTTGGGTGTACTGCGCGACGATCGGGGCATGTCGCGAGCTGGCGGACTACCGACGAGCCAGTGAATGGACCAACGCGACGACGCGCTGGTGCGAGCGGCAATCGATCACCGGGTTCCCCGGCATCTGCCGGGTCCATCGGGCCGAGGTCGTCGCGCTACGTGGAGCGTGGGCGCAGGCGGAACAGGAAGCGAGGCGTGCGTGCGAGGAGCTCCAGCGCTATGAGATCAGTGACGTCGCGGCGGTGGGGTTCTATCAGATCGGCGAGATCCGTCTGCGCATGGGCGACACTCCCGCGGCCGAGGAGGCGTTCCGCAAAGCGCACGAGATGGGTATGGTCCCCGAGCCGGGAATGTCACTCGTCCGTCTCGCCGAGGGTGACGCCGTGAGCGCGGGTTCGTCTCTGCGACGGGCTCTCGCGAACGAGGGTGAGCGATTCACGCGTGCCCGACTTCTCCCCGCGGAGGTCGAGGTGGCGCTCGTCCTCGGCGATCGCGAGCGGGCTCGCACCGCGTCGACGGAGCTGGACGGGATCGCCAAGAGCTTCGGGACACCCGCGATGGAGGCCATCGCCAGCTCCGCGCGCGCCGCGTTGCAGCTCGCGGACGGCGAGGCCGTCGCGTCGGAGACCACGCTGCGGTCGACGCTGCGCCTGTGGGTGGAGCTCGATGTCCCCTATGAGGTCGCGCGAACGCGTGTGCTGCTCGCCGCCGCACTTCGCGCACAAGGCGACGGCGTGGCAGCCAGGCTCGAGCTTCAGGCGGCACGCTCGACGTTCGAGCGCCTCGGCGCGCGGCGCGATGCGCGGCACGCCGCGGAGCTGCTGGGCGATGAGGCCGTGGCGCCTAACGTCGAACTCCCGTTAGATACCGTCGAGCGGACTTTCCTCTTCACCGACATCGTGCGCTCGACCAAGCTCGTCGATGCCATCGGTGACCAAGCTTGGGAAGATCTGATCCGCTGGCACGATCAGACCCTGCGCGCGCTCATCGCAGAGCGTCGTGGCGAGGAGATCCGTCACCAGGGGGACGGGTTCTTCGTTGCGTTCGCGAGCGCCTCCGACGCGATCGAGTGCGCTGTCGCGATCCAGCGTCGCCTGGCCGAGCAGCGGCGGCATCAGGGTTTCGCGCTGCAGATCCGGATCGGGATGCACACGGCCGTCGCGCATCGTCGCGGGCTCGACTATGCGGGCTTCGGCATCCATGAGGCCGCGCGCATCGGCGGGGTCGCCGACGCCGGCGAGATCGTCGTCAGTGCGGCGACGCTCGACTCCGCGAAGACGACCTATCCCAGCCAGCGGCGAAGTCTCACGCTCAAAGACATCGCCGAGCCGGTGGAGGTCGCGTCGATCGACTGGCGCTGAGTGAAGAACGGATGGGTCGTTGCGCCGTTCGCCCCGCTGTGTGCCGCGTGGCTCCTGACCGCATGCACAGTTACGAGCGGTGTGCCGGCCGCGTCGGTGGCAGTCCCACCCACACCCTCTCCGGCTGTGTCCGCGACCGCCGCCCCGCGCACGGCGACGGCCAGTCCACAGCCGACGCCGACACCACGCGAGGAGCCGCCGCTCGTCACCACGGAGCCGGTCGCGATAGCGGTCCAGCTCGCAGCCGCCGAGCGCGCGGTGCGCGACCCTAGCGTTAACGGCGCGGAGCTGGCGTGGATGGGTCACCTGCAACAGCGCATATATCGCACGCTCGCGGCACGGCCCGAGCTGCGCGAGCCCGTTCTCACCGCGCTGCCGCCCACTGTCCGCGCGTTCGCCACCACGAATCTCAGCGCCACCGCGGACCTGCGCTCGACGGTCGTGCCGGGACCGGATCTGCCCACCGCCTGGCGCATTGTCGAACCCGCGCCACTCGATGAGCTGGCTCGCTACTACCGTGAGGCCGAGGCCGAATTCGGTGTCCACTGGTCGTACCTCGCGGCCATCCATCTCGTGGAGACCCGCATGGGTCGGATCCGCGGCGTCTCGACCGCGGGCGCGCAGGGTCCGATGCAGTTCATGCCCGGCACGTGGGCCGCGTACGGCGAAGGCGACGTGAATTCGAATCGTGATGCGATCCGGGCCGCTGCCCGTTATCTGCGCGCGAATCGCGCGCCGGCAGACATGCCGAACGCGCTATTCCGCTACAACAATTCGCAGCCCTACGTGCGCGCTGTGACCGCGTACGCCGAGGTCATGCGGGCGGAGCCGGATGCCTGTCGCGGC
>JANNUM010000384.1:0-12676 GCA_031395235.1 Chloroflexota bacterium | reverse complement strand
CATCGAAAACTCATTATAGATCCAGCAAGCAGGCTTGGCGAGGCATCCGATCAGCGTATTATTTTTTCTTGGCAGGTACAGGCTTGATCAGCCCGTTGAGAAACTCTTCGCGGCGGCCTTCCGCCCAAACCTTCTGGATCTCATCCTCAGGCACTCCGTGGATGCGGCCGATCAGAAAGAAAGCCGGCAGCGCGTGCGGCAGATGCTTCCAACGCGCCATGGTGGCCAGGGTGGGTACGGCGCGTTCCTTGAGGTGATCCAGCACCTTGGCCGGGCGCCCCTCGGTGAGCGTCACCAGCGTGATGGCGGCGGTGGATTTGTCCTGCCAGATCAACGAGTCCAGCGCTTCGATATACCAGGTGGGAGAAACGCGGATCTCCAGCGCGGGCTCTTTGGCCGCCAGCACGGAAATGGCTCCCAACGCCCGCATGGCGTTGTTGCGGACGGTGTCGTCCGGGTCACGCAGAGCCGCCTGGAGATCATTCACGACCTCAGACTTTTTCGGCGCGTAGCCGATGATGTAAGCCGCAATGGCGCGATGCTCTTCGCTGCCCGATTCGCGGAGCACGTCGCGAAGCAGCTGCAGATTGTCGCGCGCCAGTTCCTTGAACCGCTGCTGCAGGGCGTGGGCTTCGGGGTTGGCCATGAGCGAGTGGCCTTCGGCCAGATGCTCAGACACCGGACCGCTGCGAATGGCAAGCTGCACCGCGGCGAGAAAAGCGCCGTAGGCCATGTGAATCTCGTCCGACAAGCGCGATTCGCCAATCGGCGGTGGGTTGTAATCAAAGTGGGGTGCGCCCTTTTCCTCCAACCCCACGTAGATGATTGCCTTGCCGTCCTCGCAGCAGGTGGCTTCCAGGCGCGCCGAGACGACGCCTTTGACCGCCTCCAACGCCTCTTCCACGTCGCCCTTGGAGCGCGGCATCGCCTCGCCTTCCGCAAAACCGAGGGCCTTGCGCAGCAGTTCCTCGTTCACCTTGCCGCGGCCGTAGAAATCAATGACACCGACCCGGGGCGCGGAGATGGTAAAAAAACGGCCGTTTCGCTACGATGCCGCCAGCGTCGTTCGAGCGGGAACGAGTAGCGTCGCGCGGACCGGACAGCGAACCGGAGACAGTGAGAACCGGGACGACGAGCGCGATACGAATGGCTCTCGCGAGACGCCGCGGCGAAAGGCAACGATTAGCCGCGGCCGGCAGCCCGCCGTTACCAACGGGCGCTCCCTGATAGGGGAGGCTGAGGTCGTCGCAGCGATGCGGCGGCACGATCGGGTGGCACCACGAGCCCTCGTCCCGAGATCGGGCGAGGGCTATTTGTTTCCGAGGAGGGAACGAACGTGGCGATCACAGCGCCGAAGACCATCGAGCTCGTGCCGGTCATGCGCGAGCGGCCCGCGGACCTCGAGACGCCGGTGTCGGCGTTCGCGAAGCTGCGCGCGCTCGGCGGCGCGTTCCTCTTCGAGTCGGCCGAGGGCGGCGAACGCATGGGGCGCTACTCGTTTATCGGTGTCGCGCCTCACACGCGGCTGTACTTTCGTGACGGCGAGGTCGTCGCCGAGCGCCATCCCGACGACGTTGACTACCCGGTGCCTCGCGTCCCCGGCGCCGTGGCGATGACGAATGCGCCCTCGCCCGATCCGCTCGACACGCTTCGGGCTGAGCTCGCGCGCTACCGGCGCGCTCCGCATCCAGGCCTGCCGCGCTTCAGCGGAGGGGCGGTCGGGTTCGTCGGGTACGAGGCGGCCCGGCGCTTCGAGCGGCTGCCCCTCGCGGCGAACGATCCCTACGCGCCGTGGGGGATGCCCGAGATGGTCTTCGGTATCTACGACACCGTCGTCGCGTTCGATCACCTTCGGCACACGCTCACGGTGCTTGCGCACGAAGTCGCCGCCAGACCTGGTGAAGCCGCGCGCACGATCGACCGCGTCTTCGCCGCGCTCGATGCGCCGCTACCGGCGTTCGCGCGCGCCCCGATCGGAGACGTGGAGATCCGCGCGAACGGCACGCCGGAGGAGTACATGGCGCGGGTCTCGCGCGCCCGCGAGCTCATCGCCGACGGCGACTGCATCCAGATCGTGCTCGCGCAGCGTTTCGACGTGCAGCCCGCGCCGGACTCGCTCGCGCTGTACCGCGCCTTGCGGCATGTGAACCCGTCGCCCTACATGTTCCTGCTGGAGACCACGGCGGCGACGCTTGTCGGCGCGTCACCCGAGCCCTTCGTGCGTGTCGAGGGTGGAAAGGTCGTCATGCATCCGATCGCTGGAACGCGCCCGCGCGGAAATGACGAGGCCGAGGACGCCGCGAACGAGGCCGAGCTGCGCGCGTCCGAGAAGGAACGCGCGGAGCACGTGATGCTCGTCGACCTCGCGCGCAACGACATCGGCCGTGTCTCGCGCGCCGGAACTGTGCGCGTCAAGGAGCTCATGCGCGTCGACCGCTTCTCGCATGTGATGCATCTCACGTCGGTCGTCGATGGCGAGCTCAAGCCGGAGCTCGACGCGCTCGACGCGTTCCGTGCGTGCTTCCCGGCGGGCACGGTGTCGGGCGCGCCGAAGATCCGCGCCATGGAGCGCATCGCGGAGCTCGAGACGGATCAGCGCGGGCCCTACGCCGGGGCGGTCGGCTACCTCGGATTCGATGGCGCCCTCGACACCTGCATCACGATCCGTACGGCGACGATCGCTCGCGGCGTGTGCCGCATCCAGGCGGGCGCGGGCATCGTGGCGGACTCGGATCCCGCTGCGGAGGAGGCCGAGACGCGCGCGAAGGCACGCGCTCTGCTTCGCGCTGTCGAGCTTGCCGGCGGGGAGCTCTCGCTGTGACGACTGTCCTGCTTGTCGACAACTACGACAGCTTCACGTTCAACCTCGCACAGGCGCTGGGCGCGCTCGGCGCGAGCGTTGAGGTGATCCGCGCCGACGCTGCGCGGCTGACAGCCGCGTTCGACGCTCGGCCGGATCGCGTCGTGATCTCCCCAGGGCCAGGACGGCCCGAGGCCGCCGGACGGTCGCCCTCGCTCGTCCGCGAGGCCCCGGAGCGCGGGATCCCGACGCTCGGCGTCTGCCTCGGCCTGCAATGCGCGGCGATCGCGTTCGGCGCGCGCGTGGTCCGCGCACCCGAGCCGCGTCACGGCAAGACCTCGTTCGTGCGCCACGACGGCAAGGGCATCTTCACCGGCGTGCCCGACCCGACCGAGGCGACGCGCTACCACTCCCTGATGGTCGACGAGGCATCGCTGCCCGCCGACCTCGCCGTCACCGCCCGCAGCGACGACGGCGTCGTCATGGCGCTGCGCCATGCGCGGCTGCCGCTCGAAGCGGTCCAGTTCCACCCAGAATCGGTCCTAACGAAGGACGGGATGCGGATGTTGGAGAACTTCCTTGGACGCGCGTGAGGCACTCGCCGTCGTCGCATCGGGCAAGACCCTCACCCGGGCGGATGCCGAAGCGGCGATGGCCTCGGTCATGGCCGGAGAGGCCACGCCGGCGCAGCTCGGCGCGCTGCTCGCGACGCTCCATATGCGGGGCGAGACTCCGGACGAGATCGCGGGATTCGCGAGCGCCCTCCGAGCGAATGCGCTTCGTGTCGTCGTGGACGACGGCGCGATCGACGTCGTCGGCACCGGTGGCGATCGGTCGAACAGCATCAACATCTCGACCATCAGCGCGCTCGTCGTCGCGGGCGCCGGCGGACGGGTCGCGAAGCATGGGAACCGCGCGGCGTCCAGCCAATGCGGCAGCGCCGACGTGCTCGAGGCCCTGGGCGTGAAGATCGATCTTGGTCCGGAGGGCGTCGCCGCATGCGTGCGCGAGGCCGGTATCGGATTCATGTTCGCGCCGCGCTACCACCCCGCGATGCGGCATGCCGCGCCGGTCCGTCGCGAGATCGGCATCCGCACCGTCTTCAACGTGCTCGGCCCGCTCGCGAATCCTGCCGGTGTGCGCCGCTACCTCCTTGGAGTGCCCAGCGTCGCGCTAGGCGACACCATCGCTCGCGCTCTCGTCGAGCTCGGCGTGGATCGCGCGCTTGTCGTACACGGCACCGACGGCCTCGACGAGATGAGTCCTTCCGCGGAGACGCGCACGTGGGAGGTCTCTGGAGGTGCGGTGCGCGAAGGTTCGCTCGTGCCCGACGACCTGGGGCTTAAGCGCGCACCGCGTGCGGAGATCATCGGTGGCGACCCGGCCAAGAACGCGGCGGCAGCTCGCGGCGTGCTGGACGGCGCATCGAGCGGCGCGCGGACAGCCGTGCTCATGAACGCGGGCGCCGCATGCTGGGTCGCGGGGCTCGCGGGTAGCGTCCGTGAGGGAGTGGACGTCGCAACGCGCGCTATCGACAGTGGTGCCGCGCGCACGACGCTCGTGCGTTTCGCCGCGAAGAGCCAGCTCATCGGTGCAGCCGAGGCGGCCACGGTATGACCGACTTCCTCGAGCAGGTCATTGCTGAGCGCCGCTCCGACATTGCGCGCGCGAAGGCCAAGGTCCCGGAGGTGGCTTTCGTGGTCGGGGTCGCGCGCGAGCGAGTCGTCGCGCGTGATCCCGGCGGGAACCCGCTGGTCTCCAGTGTTGGACTCAGGGGCGGGATGGGGGATCCGTTCACCGCTGCGCTCCGGATGCTGCACGGCCGGCTCGGCGTCATCGCAGAGGTCAAGCGTCGATCTCCAGCGCTTGGCACGCTGAGCGCGGATGCGGATCCTGCCACGCTCGCGGTCGCGTACGAGGCTGCCGGTGCGACCGCCGTGTCGGTGCTCACCGAGCCGCGGCACTGGGGCGGCTCCCTCGAGGACCTCGTCGCGGTGAGCCAGGCCGTGCGGATCCCGGTCCTGTGCAAGGACGTGATCGTCGATGAGTACCAGATCGTCCAGGCGCGAGCCGCGGGCGCCGACGCCGTGCTGCTCATCGCCGAGGCGCTCACGGACGAGGAGCTGCGTCGCTTCATCTTGCGCGCGAACACGCTGGGGATGGGCGTGCTCCTCGAGGCGCACGAGCCGGTCGCGTTCGGACGTGCCGTGGCCGCCGGCACCCTGGTGGTCGGCGTGAACGCGCGGAATCTGCGCCGCCCGACCGAGATCGACGTCGGGCGCGTGCGCCAGCTTCACACGTTCGCGCGAGCCGGGCAGATCCTCGTCGCTGAGTCGGGGATCGAGTCGGTGGACGACGCGCGGCTGCTCCCCGCACGAGTGGACGCGGTCCTTGTCGGCACCGCGCTCATGAGGTCTGTGGATCCGACGCCGCTCATCAAGGCCATCGCATCGATCCGCAGAGGGACGACGCCTTCTGACGCCACGGTGCTCCGATGAGCGCGCGCGGCCGCTATGGCCGGTTCGGTGGTCAGTTCCTGCCGGAGACCCTGATGCCCGCCGTTGCCGAGCTCGAGGCCGCGTTCGACGTTGCGCGCGCGGATGAGGCGTTCCAGCAGGAGCTCGACCGCCTCCTGCGTGAGTGGGTCGGGCGCCCGACGCCGCTGTCCGATGCGTCGCGCCTCGCGAAGCTGGTTGGGCTGCGGCGCGTGATGCTGAAGCGCGAGGACCTCACTCATACCGGCGCGCACAAGATCAACAGCGCGCTCGGGCAGGCGCTCCTCGCGCGTCGGATGGGGAAGCAGCGGATCGTCGCGGAGACCGGCGCGGGGCAACATGGAGTGGCGAGCGCGGCTGCGTGCGCTCTCCTCGGCCTCGAGTGCGTCGTGTACATGGGCACCGAGGACATGCACCGGCAGGCACCGAACGTCTTCCGCATGCGCCTCCTCGGCGCTGAGGTGCGCGCCGTCGACGCCGGGAGCCGCACGCTGAAGGACGCGGTGAACGAGGCGATCCGCGACTGGGTGACGAACGTCCGCACGACGTACTACCTGCTCGGCTCCGCGATCGGGCCGCACCCGTATCCGGCGATGGTGCGCGAATTCCAGACGATCATCGGCCGCGAGGCGCGCGCGCAGTGGCTGGAACGGGTCGGCGCGCTGCCGAGCGTCGTCGTCGCGTGCGTCGGCGGAGGCTCGAACGCGATCGGGATCTTCAGCGCATTCATCGACGATCGCGAAGTGAAGTTGCGCGGTGTGGAGGCGGGCGGTCTGGGTGTCGAGAGCGGCAAGCACGCGGCGTCGATCGGAGGCGGTCGGGTCGGCGTGCTCCATGGCACGCGCAGCTACGTCCTTCAGGACCAGCACGGCCAGATCCGCGAGACGCACTCGGTGTCCGCCGGTCTCGACTATCCCGGCGTGGGGCCCGAGCACGCGTTCCTGCACGACACTCATCGGGTCGAGTACGTGTCGCGGACCGACGCGGAGGCGCTTGAAGCGTTCGGACTGCTCTCGCGGACCGAGGGCATCATCCCGGCGCTCGAGCCGGCGCATGCGATCGCCGACCTCGCGCACATCCGCGTGCGCTACGGCGCGGACACCGACGTGCTCGTGTGCCTGTCGGGCCGCGGCGACAAGGATCTCGAGACCGTGATGCGTGCCGGAGAGACGAAGTGACCGTCGCCGTGACGGGAGCGCTGCGCGTCGAGCGCGCCTTCGCCCGCGCACGCGCGGAGAGCCGTCTCGCGCTCGTCGTCTATCTCACCGTCGGCTACCCCGACCGCGCGTCCACCGGCCCGCTGCTGCGCGCCGCGCTCGACGGCGGCGCGGACGTTCTCGAGCTCGGGGTGCCGTTCAGCGATCCGCTGGCCGACGGCACGACCGTCCAGCGCGCCGGCGAGGCCGCGCTACGCCACGGCGTCACGCTCGCCGACTGCCTGTCGGAGGCTGCCGCGGTCGTCCGCGAGCGCGACGCGCCGGTCCTCCTCATGGGCTACACCAATCCCTTCATGCAGTACGGGTTCGAGCGCCTTGCCGGGGACGGAGCGCGCGCGGGCATCGTCGGGGTCATCGTTCCGGACATGCCGGCGGAGGAGAGCGCCGAGCTCGACTTCGCGCTCGCGCCGGCGGGTCTGCTCCGCGTCGACCTCTACGCGCCGACGACCCCGAACGACCGCCTCGCGAAGCTGCTGCCACGCGCGCAGGGCTTCGTGTACTGCGTATCGCTCACCGGCGTGACTGGCGCGCGCCGCGCGCTCGCGTCGGACGTCGCGGAGTTCGTAGGCCGCGTCCGGCGCCACACGACCCTGCCGATCGCCGTGGGCTTCGGCATCAGCGCTCCCGAGCACGTGTCGGCGCTGCGCGGCACCGCCGATGGCGTCGTCGTCGGCAGCGCCGCGATCGACGTCGTGACGAACGCGCTGCCCGAACGGCGCGCGGACCAGCTGCGCGAGTTCGTCGCGTCGCTCGCGGTGGCGGGGCGATCCTGATGGCGGTGCGTGGTGTGCGCGGCGCGACGACGGCCCGCGCGAACGACGCGAAGTCGATCTTCGACTCCACGGCGGAGCTGCTCCGCATCCTGACCGAGCTCAACGGACTCCGCCCGGACGACATCGCGTACTTGTGGTTCACGGTCACGCCGGATCTCGACGCGGCCTTCCCGGCGGACGCCGCGCGCGCGGGGCTCGGCTGGACGGACGTGCCGCTCATCTGCGGCCGGGAGATCCCAGTACCCGGTGCGCTCGGGATGTGCGTGCGCGTGCTCATCGCGTGGAACACCTCGAAGTCGCAGAAGGAGATCCGCCACGCGTTCCTGCGCGGCGCGAAGTCGCTCCGGCCGGCATGGGCGGTCGAGCTACCGAACGACGGTCGCGGCGGAGCGCCGTAGTGCTCGTCGTCATGAAGCGCGGCGCGTCACAGCGCGAGATCGACGCGGTCGTGGCGCGGATCCAGGAGTTCGGCATCACGCCGATCCCGCTGCCAGGCGCCGAGCGCATGGCGATCGGCACATTCGGCACGACCTCCCGGGCGGCAGCCGATGCGGTGGAGTCCCTGCCCGGCGTCGCGGAGGTCGTGCCGGTCAGCCGTCCGTTCAAGCTCGCATCGCGCGAGGTCATCGCGGAAGACACCGTCGTTCGCGTCGGACCGGTGCCCGTCGGTGCAGGCGCCGCCCTCGCGATCATGGCCGGGCCGTGCTCGGTCGAGTCGCGCGAGCAGACGCTCTCGACCGCGCGGGCGGTCCGGGCCGCCGGCGCGACGATCCTCCGCGGTGGCGCGTTCAAGCCGCGCTCTTCGCCGTACAACTTTCGCGGCCTCGGCGCGGCGGGACTCGACATCCTCGCGGAGGCGCGGGCGGAGACGGGGCTCGCGATCGTGACCGAGGTCCTCACGCCGGGCGACGTCGAGGCTGTGGCTCGCGTCGCCGACTGCCTCCAGATCGGCGCGCGCAACATGCAGAACTTCGCGCTGCTGGATGAGGTCGGCGATCAGCCAAAGCCGGTGCTGCTCAAGCGCGGCATGGCGGCGACCGTCGAG
This sequence comes from Chloroflexota bacterium, assembly GCA_031395235.1. Lineage (GTDB taxonomy): Bacteria > Chloroflexota > Limnocylindria > P2-11E > P2-11E > CF-39. The sequence goes on along the minus strand of JANNUM010000384.1, from coordinate 4,346 downwards.
GAGCTCCTGCTGTCCGCGGAATACGTGCTCGCGCGCGGCAACCGGAACGTCATCCTGTGCGAGCGTGGCATCCGCACGTTCGAGAAGTACACACGCAACACCTTCGACGTGAGCGCGATCCCTCTGCTTAAACGCCTGTCGCATCTCCCCGTCGTTGGCGATCCCTCGCACGGCACCGGGAAGTGGTATCTCGTCGCGCCGGTGGCCCTCGCGGCGGTGGCCGCCGGAGCGGATGGACTCATCGTCGAGGTGCATCCGAGCCCCGACCACGCGCTCTCCGACGGCTTCCAGTCCCTCACGTTCGAGAACTTCGCGGCGCTGGTCGGCCGTGCCGATGCCGTCGCGCGCGCGATCGGGCGTGGCGTGCCGGACGCGGCGCCGGCTTGAACGTCGGGGTCGCGGGCCTCGGCCTCATCGGAGGGTCACTCGCGCTCGCGCTCAAGGCGCGCCATCGCGTCACCGGCTTCGACACCGACGCGAAAACGCGCGACGCCGCGCTGGCGGCCGGCATCGAGGTGGTGGGAGCGCTCGAGGCGCTGCTTCCGGCCGACGCGGTGATTGTCGCGACGCCGATGGAGGCCGTCGTGCCCACGCTCGAGACGCTGGCGCGGCTCGGCGGCACTGCCGTCCTGCTCGACGTCTCCTCCGTGCGCGCGCCAGTCGAGCGATTCGCCGCGTCCGCTCCGGCGGGCTGCCGAATCGTCGGGCTTCATCCCATGGCCGGGCGAAGCGGCAGCGGGTTCGGCGCGGCGTCGGCCGAGCTGCTCGAGCTCCGCCCGTTCCTCATCGTGCCGACCGCGCGTTCTGATACGGCCTCCATGACACTCGCCGGGGCGCTCGCGCGCGACGCAGGCGGCGAAGTGACGGTCTGCTCGGCCGCGCAGCACGACCGCATCGTCGCGGTGCTCTCCGGACTGCCGCTCGCGTTCGCCTCCGCGCTGGTGCTGACCGGGGCCGACACCGTGGACGGCAACCTCGCGTCGTTCAGTGGCCCGGGCTTCGGTGACAGCACGCGGCTGGCGCTCACGCCGCCGGATCTCGGCAGCGCGATGCTGCTCGCCAATGCGCAGAACGTACGCGCGGCGCTCGCTCGGGCCCGCACGATCCTCGACGAGGTCGACCGCGCGATCGCCGCGGGCGATGCCGCGGCGCTGAACAGGGTCCTCGAGCGCGCCGCGCAGGCGCGCCGCAGCCTCGGCTAGCGGGAGAGCTGCCTCAGCACGTCGTAGAAGTCCGGGAAGGTCTTGCCCACCGCCGACCAGCCTTTGATCGCGACGCCCGGCACCTGCAGGCCCAGGACCGAGAACGCCATGGCGATCCGATGGTCGCCGGCAGCATCGACGATCCCCTCGTGCAGCGGCACCGGTTCGATGCGGATCGCGTCGCGGTACGCCTGCGCCCGTCCGCCGAGCGCCGCGATGCCGGCCGCGACCGCGGCCACGCGATCGCTCTCCTGCGCGCGCGTATGCGCGATCCCGGTCAGCTCCGTGGGGGTGTCGGCCTGTGTCGCGATCACCGCGAGGGTGGGGAAGGTGTCCGAGCAGTCCATCACGTTGGCGACGATGCCGTGGAGCTGGCCATCGCGCCGCACGGTGACGCTGTCGCCCTTCCTTTGGACCTGGCAGCCCATGTCCTCGATCAGCTCGAAGAAGCGAGCGTCGCCCTGACCACCGGGCTCTACGCGAGCGCGCGCGTTCGTGATCGTCACCCAGCCTCCGAGGATCGCGGCCGCCGCCGCGGGGTACGTCGCCGCCGTCACGTCGCCGGGGATCTCGAGCGAGCGGCCCTTCAGCTTCTGTGGACCGATCACGAGCTCGTGCGCGGATGGTCGCTCGACGCGGACGCCGCGGGACGCCAGGGCGGTCACCGTGAGATCCACGAACGGGGCGGACACGAGCGGCCCGACGATCCGCAGGCGGATCCCGTCACGCATGCGCGCGCCCACGAGGAGCAGCGCCGACACGAACTGGCTCGACTCGTATCCGGGTACGTCCACCTCGCCGCCGGCGAGCGGCCCGCGGATGGTGAGCGGCAGTGCCTCGGCGTCGACCGTCGCGCCGAGCTTCCGCAGAGCGGTCACCAGCGCCGCCATCGGACGCGCGCGCAGGCGCGGCGCGCCGTCGATGCGGACCTCGCGCGCTCCGAGCGCGGCGACGGCGGCGCCGAAGCGGGCGACCGTGCCGGCCTCCTGCGCGTCGACTATCGCGTCGGTCGTGGGCGTCGCGTCGCCCGCGCCGGTGACCGCGATCGTCGCTCCGTCCCACCGGACCAGGTAGCCCATCGCCGCCAGCGCGGTCGCCATGGCCCGCACGTCGGCGCCCGGATCCAGCGGGCCGAGCTGGAGCCGCGAGCGTCCGTGCGCGATCGCAGAGAGGACGAGCTCCCGATTCGCGATGCTTTTCGAGGCGGGCACGCGGACGCGCTTGTCGACCAGCGCGTGGCGTACGGGAGCGATCGGGTGGATGTCCTGCACGGGGATGCGAGGATTATGTCGGCAAGCAAGATGTACTCGCCCACCGAGCGCCTCGGTCAAGCGATCGTCGTGATGGTCGGCCTGGTCTTCGCCATCACGGTCGGTGGCTTCATCCTGCGCGGCGGGCCGGCGGACGTTGGCATCGCAGCCACGCCGACTCCGGTCGCATCACCAACGGTCAAGGCGCCCGACGTGAAGTTCACGCAGGACACCTGCTGCACGCAGACCGCGCGGTCGATGCGGGCGTCCTGGGAGTCGAGCGAGAAAGTGACGAAGGCCGCGTTCCAGCTCGCGCCCGACCCCGGCTTTCCGTGTGCGACTTCGCTCGATCCGTCCGGCACGAAAGGCGTGCTCAGCTGCCAGGGTCTGCTCCGTGGGGCGACGGACTACGTCGCGGCGCTCTCGCTCACGGTCGGCCGCGACACCTTCCGCTACGAGCAGAAGTTCAAGACGATGGGCGACCGGCTCACCGACGTGAAGTGGTTCACCGAGTTCGAGGATCCGAGCGGTGAGCCGCTCGCGTGCGCGGCCGCGAGCATCCGCATCGTGCAGAACTACACCGCGAAGAAGGATCCACAGACCGCAGAGCAGATCCTCGCGGCGGCGAGGGCCTACAACAAGAGCCGCGATCCTGGACTTGATCCTGTGGCGATCGCGACGATCCAGAAGCGGCTCGATCCGAACAACAACTACCACTACTACCGTTTCGGCTCGCGCGAGGAGGCGACGAAATCCGCCGTCTACTGGCTGGTGCGGAGTGGGAAGCCGGTGCACGTCATCTCGCTCGCGGGCCAGCACGATCCGCTGCTCATTGGATTCACCGGCGTGTTCGGCACCTACTACGACGATCCGGCGAACACGATCACCCAGGTGGTGGTGCAGGATCCACAGCGTGGCGATATGCGACCTGAGACCGCGAGCCGTCGCCCTGACAAGTACCGCACGCCCGGATTCCAGACCGGCCAACCGCTCGGGCTGGATGAGTGGTACGGCGACGAGTGGTGGCTGCGCTTCACCTACGCCGGCGTCGTATCGGGAGTGAACATCGACCGCAACGACGGTACGTACCCGGCGCCGCACTGGGCGGGCCAGTTCGTGTTGCTGGTCGACGACGCCGACGCGGAGTGGCCTTCCGATCGCGAAGGCCGGGTGAAGTGGCACTGAGCGAGACAACCGCCGACTGCATTTTCTGCCGGATCGCCGCCCATGAAGCACCGGCGACGGCGACCCCGCTGCACGTGCTCGTTGTCCCGCGGCGTCACATCCGGTCCGTGGCCGAGCTCGCGGAAGTCGATCTTGCAGGTCGCCTCGTCCTCGCTGCCACGCGGATCGCGCTGGACGCCGGGGAACGCGGCAGCGCGCGCGCCTGAGTGGCGGAGACGCTCAGCGAGATCGGCGAGCGCCCGCCGCTACTGCTCTTCCACGGATGGAACGGCTCGAGCCACAACCTCGGCGCCTGGCTGCCGGCGCTCGAGCCGCACTTCCAGGTGCTCGCGCCCGATCTCCCAGGCTGCGCCGGCGTCGCGCCGCTCGGATCGCGACACACGGCACTTGCGTACGCGAAGTGGGCGCTGGAACTGCTCACCGCTCGTGGTCTTGATCGAGTGGCGGTCGGTGGCCTCTGCTCGGGGACCGCGATCGCGCTCGCACTGGCAGATCTCGCTCCGGAGCGCGTCGCGGCGCTGTTGCTGCACACCCCATTTCTGCGTCCCGAGCTGATCCGACCGCTCATCCGCGCCCAGCTCGCACTTCTCGTGTCGCCGGCCGGTGCACGGTGGGGCCCGGTACGCCGGAGCACGACGCTGTCAATGCTGCATCGCCGGCTGTTCGCGGAGGCGGCGCAGGTCGATGCCGAGCACCTCGCGCACGATCA
>JANNUM010000341.1:0-2056 GCA_031395235.1 Chloroflexota bacterium | reverse complement strand
CCTTCAACGTCACGGTCGTCGGCGGCCTCGGCTCGCTCCTTCTGGTCGCGGTGCTCGGAGCTGTCGTGTTCCTGTGCCTGGGCTTCGCGGTGACGGGCCTTCTTGCCACCGAGAACCAGGCCGCCGTCGTCACGCAGATCGTCACGCTGCCGCAGCTGTTCCTGTCGGGTGTGTTCTTCTCGCGCGACGCGGTCCCGGCGTTCCTGAAGCCGATCGCGGATTACCTGCCGCTGACATTCCTGAACGACGCTCTGCGCGCGATCGCGACGACCGGAGCGACCCTGGCCGACGTGGGCGGCGACATCACCGGTCTGCTCGCCTGGGCGGTCGTCTCGTTCGTCCTGGCGTACCGGCTGTTCCGGCTGGACTGATCTCCTAGGGCTCGAGCGCGTCCGCGACGGCGCGATGAGCGATCGCGCGAAAGCGTCCCCAGTCGGCCCAGCTGCCGCCGATGCTCCTGGTCCCCGTCGTGGCGAGGGCGTCCAGCACATCCGCCTGCGCGCGCAGCTCCGCGGGCGCCATCTCGCGCCAATCCTCGATCTGCTCGTCCGTATCGAGCGCGCCGAGCATGCCCCTCAGCTCGTCCAGAAGGAACGCGAAGGTATGGAAGAGCGGCGCCGCGGTGGGGGAGGAGCGGCCGCGATACGCGATGGTCGCGAGGAAGCGCCGCACAGTGGTCTCGAGGCCCGTCTCTTCCTTGGTCTCGCGCAGCAGCGCGTCATGGATCGACTCGCCGTGATGGATGCCGCCGGTCGGAAGACGGTACGCGCCGCGCGGGTAGAAGGTCTTGATCGCGACGAGCAGCTTGCCGTTCGGCCGGCGCACCGCCATCAGCACCTCGCCGGTGCGGTCCCGCCGCCGGATCGGATCATCGAAGCCATCGTGGATCATCGAATCGATGTGGCGTGCTTCTCCGTACCGGCGCCCAAGCTCGCCTATCTCGCGGCGTGCATCAGCAGAGAGCTCCACGTGGCGAGGCTAAGCCTCAGGAGCGATCGTACTTCCGCAACAGGTCGTCGAGTGCCTCGCGCAGGAGTGCCGCTTCCTTCTTCTTCTGGCGCTCCGCGAGGCCCTTGAGCCGCCCGAGCTGCGCGGCCGAGTAATAGGAGGACTTGAGGACCATGTCGTCGCTGGGTGTGAGGCCGACGGCGTCGCCGCCCTGCTCCTTTGCCGCCAGCAGCGCCAGGTCGGCCTTGCGCATGAGCTCGTCCGCAGCCGCAGTCCCGCGGGACTTGGTGTCGCGCGGCGTGTTGGCGACGCCGATGCTCACGGTGCTCTTCCGTCCGTGGGGCGCGACCTTCGCAAGTGCCGCATCGAGCTCCTGCCGAAGCTGCTCGGCGCGGAGGAAGATCGGCTCGAGCGTGGTGCCCGGAGCCAACAGAGCGAACTCGTCGCCGCCGATGCGCCCGAGCGTCCAGCCTTCTTTCGCGGCGATCCTGGCAAGCGTCGCGATGGTCGTGCCGATGGCTTTGTCGCCAGCCTCGCGCCCGTACTTTTCGTTGAGGCCGAGGAGATCGTCGAGATCGAGATGGACGAGCGTCGCGACGGGCTCACGCTTCAGGGCCGCCGTCACCGCGCCCTCGAAGGCGGGGCGGGAGAGGCAGCCGTTGGCGTCGGCGCGGAACCGGACGTCCTTCACCTGCTCGGAGCGCTTTGCCATATCGCACCTCCACCGATTGCAGATAGATATATCGGTAGAATATATATAGGTCACGTGTCAGTACGGTCCCGCACGCAGGCCTCGCGACGCTCGACAGCGCCGCGGTCAAGCAGTTGCCGTTGTGCCAGTGACGCCCGAGGGGCGGGGTCCGCTCGCCCGACCCCGGCTCGACGGAAGACCCAACGAGACGAGCAGCGCGATCAGGCAGATCCCGCCGGCGACGGCCGCCATCTCGGCGGCGATCCGCGACGTGAGGCCGAGCCCGGCGTCGAGCAGTCGCTCCTGCAGGTCGATCCCCGCGAATGCCTCGGGACCGAGAGCGGCCCAGCGCCGGACGCCGTAGGTCGTCAGGGCGCTCACCGCGACCATCATCCCGACGAGGCGGAGCACGATGAC
>JANNUM010000299.1:0-2007 GCA_031395235.1 Chloroflexota bacterium | reverse complement strand
GGCCAGTACCCGGTCGACGTGCACGCGCTCGGCGCCGACGCCTACGCGTTCCTTGGTTACAAGTGGCTTCACGGGCCCCTCGGCGTCGGCGCGTTCTGGGTCAGGGATCCCGAGCGGTTCGAGAGCACCCGCTTCGGCTGGCGCTCGCAGAGCGCGATGGACCTGGGCGGCGGTGTGACGCTCAAGCCCGATGCGTCGCGCTTCGAGATCGGCACCGTCGATGCCGGCGCGTTCTTCGGCCTGCGACAGACCCTCGCGGTCCACCGTCGCCTGGGCGCGACGGTCGGTCAGCGCATTCGCGCAGTGCGTGCGCGGCTGCTCGAGCGTCTGGCGGAGATCCCCTTCGACCTGGTTTCGCGGCCCGGCGACCCCACCGGCATCGTCGTCGCCGCGCCGCGTGGCGCGCCGCCGCTCGAAGTGGTGGAGCGGATGTGGCGCGAACAGCGCATCGTCATCAAGCACCTCTCCGAGCCGGGGCTGGAGGCGATCCGCATCTCCTTCTGGGCGCTGCACCAGGAAAGCGACATCGACCGTCTCGCCGACGCGTTCGCGCGCACGCTCGCCAGCCCCGTCCGCTGAGCGATTAGACCCCTTCGGTATCGTTTCCGCCGTGCCCCTTCTGATCGGCCAGGTCGCGATCGTCACCGGCGCCGGCCGTGGGCTGGGTCGCGCGGTGTCGGAGACGCTGGCCACGCTCGGGGCCTCGGTCGTGCTCGTGTCCCGCAACGCCCCCGAGCTCGACGAGGTGGTCAAAGTGATCAAGCGGGCCGGCGGCCACGCGCTCGCCCAGACCGCCGACATCGGCGACGAGCGTCAGGTGCGGGAGCTCGCGCTCGCGACCACTCGGTGGGTCGGCCCGGCGTCGATCCTTGTGAACTGTGCCGGCATGGTCGATCCCATGGCGCCGCTGGCGCGTTCCGATCCCGCGATGTGGCTGCGCAACATCGCGATCAACGTCGGCGGCACCTATCTTCCGCTGCGCGCCGTGCTGCCGGGAATGCTCGAACGCGGCTTCGGTCGCATCGTGAACATCTCTTCGGGCTCCGCGACGCGACCGAGCGCGGGCTGGACCGCGTATTCCGCCGCGAAGGCTGCCGTCGTGCAGCTCACGCGCAGCCTCGCCCTCGAGGTCGAGGGGACCGGCGTGACCGCATGTTCGTTCAACCCCGGAGCGATGGACACCGAGATGCAGGAGCGCATACGGCGTACGCCCGCGTCGGACTTCCCGCGTGCCGATGAGTACCGCGATGCCGCGCGTGAAGGGCGGCTCGTCGATCCGAAGGTGCCCGCGCGCGCGATCGCCTACCTCGCGCTGCCGACCACGCAGCAGAACGGCCAGGTCCTGCAGTACGACGACGAGGAGCTGCGTCGCGCGGTGGAGAGCGCCCTCCCCGGGTAGACGCTAACGCTCGGCGGACTTCTCCCGGCCCGCGGGACGATAGCTCTTGCGCTTCGCGATCGCCGCTGAGATGAGCTTGCTACGCCGGCGGGATCGGTCTGCGCGCGCCGCTCGAGCTCTGCCGGACCACGTCCGATGAGACCGCAGGTCGGGCAGTCGCCGCGACCGTCCAGGCGGCCGTGGCAGTTCGAGCAGTGCACCTCGAACGCGGCCTGCGGCCGGAAGAGGCCCAGCTCCTGTGCCGCGGTGATGAGCGTCTGCGCATCCGTCGTCATGTTGGTGGACCTACCTTGCGGCTGATTTCGCCTTTTTCGGCGATCGTGTCATGAGCCGAGGACCACCGACTTCTTCTCGGTGTAGCTCTCGATGGCCTCCATGCCGTGCTCCTTGCCGAACCCTGATTGCTTCGCGCCGCCGAACGGAAGCTGGTCGTACGCGATCTGGATGTCGTTCACCCAGGTGTATCCCGCGTCGAGCTGCTCCGCCGCTTTGCGCGCCTTCGCCATGTCCTTGGTGAAGATCGACGAACCCAGGCCGTAGATCGACGAGTTCGCTTTCGCGATGGCCTCGTCGAGCTCCTTCACGATGAAGAGCGGCACCGCTGGGCC
>JANNUM010000276.1:0-2798 GCA_031395235.1 Chloroflexota bacterium | reverse complement strand
CTCGCCCGCCGTGGTGCCACCAGGCTCTCGTGTGAGGACCACCTCGCGACCTCGCTCGTTCAGCGTCTGCGCAAGGCCGCGCGCCTGGAGCGACTTCCCGGATCCCTCGCCCCCTTCAAAGGAGAGGAAGAGGCCGCGCTTCACCGATAGATCTGCACGCGGCGCACAGGCTCGTGGCCGGTCGAGCGCGACGACAGGCTGGCGCGCTCCGCGAGCTCGTGCTGCAGCCGCCGGACGTACGCGTTCTGGGGCGCGAGCTCGATCTCGTCGCTCTGCCCGCCGGCGACCGCCTCGATCGCCTCGCGCGCTTCTTCGAGCGCCTGGTCTTCCGGACCGCGGCGCAGGTCGATGACGCTTGCGAGGGCGCTCGCGATCTGGCTCGAGGAGTTGCTTCGCGCGATATAGATAGGGATGCCCGCGGACTCGGCATTTCGCAGACGCGGCGTCTTGCGCCGGTAGTAGTTCTTCAACGTGAGGACGACATCCGCATCCTCGGGCTCGCGAACGATCGCGACCGGCATCCCTAGACCGCGCGCCGCGTCCTCGACGCGTGCCCACGACAGGCCGAAGGGGTACACCTTGATCGTCTCGCGCATGCTGTCGTCCACCGGCAGGCGCGGGGTGCTGCGGCGCTCGACCGCATCCGCAGGCGCGCGTGACGGCGACTGCGTCTTCCGCGCGATCTCGCCCGTCTCGCTGCGTTCGCGGATCTCTGGCGCGACCGGCATCCCGAGAAGGATCGCGTCGACCGTCTGCGACACGTCGTGATAGATCGCGACGCGCTGATAGGCCTGGATCTCGACCAGCACCTGGAATGTCGGGGGTGCCTTGCGCTCGAGGACGGATTTCTGCGTCCCGCGGCGCCGCGCTTCCTCGTCGGACAGGGTGACGGTCTGGATCCCACCGACAAGGTCCGTCAGCGTCGGGTTGAGCATGAGATTCTCGAGCGTGTTGCCATGCGCCGTCGCGATGAGCTGCACACCGCGCTCGGCGATCGTGCGCGCGGCCGCCGCTTCCTGCTCGGTCCCGATCTCGTCGATGACGACGACCTCGGGCATGTGGTTCTCGACCGCCTCGATCATGACCGCGTGCTGCAGGGACGGTGTCTGTACCTGCATCCGCCGCGCGCGGCCGATGCCGGGGTGTGGAACGTCGCCATCGCCGGCGATCTCGTTCGAGGTATCTACGATCACGACCCGCTTCGCCAGATCGTCGGCGAGGACGCGCGCGACCTCGCGCAGCATCGTCGTCTTGCCAACACCCGGTCGGCCGAGCAGCAGGATGCTCCGCCCCGACTCGACGATGTCGCGGATGATCTCGACGGTCCCGTAGACGGCGCGGCCGACGCGGAGCGTGAGGCCGACGACCTTGCCGGCGCGGTTCCGCAGCGCGCTGATGCGGTGCAGCGTTCGCTCGATACCGGCGCGGTTGTCGCCACCGAACTGGCCGACGTGCGAGATCACATACGCGAGGTCCTCGGCGGACACCTCGCGCTGCGACAACATCTCCTCACGGCCCACGAAGCGCGCTTCAGGGAGGCGACCGAGATCCATCACGATCTCGAGGAGCCCCTCCAGTCCGTCCAGCGCGCGCACACGCTGCGCGAGGTCGGGAGGCAATCCCCGGAGCAGCGCCTCGAGCTCGTCGCTCTGCTGCATTCAACTAAAGAGCATATCGAGCCTCTGCGTTCGGACCGGCCCGGCTTTGCCGGCCCGGTCCGTGCCCCGTCAAAGGCTTAGCGGACCGCCGCCGGCGCCAGCGCCCGCTCTTCGACGCGTACCGCGAGCTCTTTCACGAAGAGCATCGCGGTGGCCGCTTCGCGGAAGCCCTCCGCGAGCAGCGCCCGCGCGACGTGCTCTTCATAGGAACGCACCGGCGACGTGATCGGCCTGCCCGGGGGTAGCGAGCGGACCGCCGCGCGCACGAGATCGCGCGCCATGTCGACATCTCCGGCATCCGTGCGCACCTTCAGCACATTCGGGTGGCGATCGAGGCCGGCGAACGCCAGAGCGACCGCGCAGGGCTTCGTCTGATCATGATCGATGAGCGCCATGCGACGGCTCATCGCGAGAGGATTGCCGCCGATAAGATGCGGCGGGTCGTAGGCGCCGCCGCGCCGGCCGAGATCGAAGTCCTGCATCGAGAGCTGCTCGGCGCGCTGTACGGCGTGCGGCGTCGTCATCGCGTAGAAGCGGAACAGGTCGTGCGCATCGACAAACGTCGCTTCGCGGGCGCGCATGCGCGTCGAGGGCGCGGGCAACGCGGCGCGCGCGGCCGCGTACCAGGTCTCGCGCGTGTACGAGTAAAAGCCGGCCTGGAAGAACGTCTCGCGCGGGCGCGCCTCGTCGGGCACCGCGGCGAAGAGGCGCTGCATCCCATTGCGGGCGGCCGAAGCGCTGATGCCCGATAGCAGGCGGAACGCGCTATCCGTGCCGCCGGGCTCGGATAGCGCTGCGAGCACGAGGACGACCCATTCCGGCCGCCGCCCGTCGTAGACGAGCGCGGTGCTGCGGAGTTGGCCGCGGTACTCCTCGAGGTAGACACGAAGGCGCCCACCGAGACCGAACAGTCCACCGATCAGACCGCGCCAACCGCTGACGGCGCCACCGGCGAGCGGCGCCGGCAGCGCGGAAGCGACGATGCCCTCGCGAGTCCGGAGCGCGGCTTCGAGCAGCGCCGAGATACGCCGCATGTCGAACGGGGTCGCCGCGCGCGCCGGCACGCGGACTCAGCGCTTCCCGAACGATAGGAAGAGACGATGAAAGCGTTCGTCGTGCGTGAGCTCAGGATGGAAACAC
>JANNUM010000275.1:0-1953 GCA_031395235.1 Chloroflexota bacterium | reverse complement strand
CCTACGGGCTCGATAAGAAGAAGGACGAGCTCGTCGCCGTGTACGACCTGGGCGGCGGCACCTTCGACATCTCGATCCTGCAGCTCGGTGAGGGCGTCTTCGAGGTCAAGGCCACGAACGGCGACACGCATCTGGGCGGTGACGACTTCGACGCGCGGATCATCGATTGGCTCATCGAGGAGTTCAAGAAGGACCAGGGCATCGATCTGAAGAACGACCGCATGTCCCTCCAGCGTCTGAAGGAGTCCGCCGAAAAGGCGAAGATCGAGCTCTCGAGCACGCAGCAGACCGAGATCAACCTGCCGTTCATCACGGCGGACCAGTCCGGACCCAAGCACCTCGTCATCACGCTGACCCGTAGCAAGCTCGAGCAGCTTGTCGGCGACCTCGTCGAGAAGACGATCGGGCCCGCCAAGAAGGCGCTGGCCGACGCCGGCGTCAGCGCGGACAAGATCGACGAGGTCGTCCTCGTCGGTGGCATGACGCGCATGCCGCTCGTGGTCGAGACCGTGAAGAAGCTGTTCGGCAAGGAGCCGAACAAGAGCGTGAACCCCGACGAGGTCGTGGCCGTTGGCGCCGCGATCCAAGCCGGTGTGCTCAAGGGCGAGGTGAAGGACATCCTGCTTCTCGACGTCACGCCGCTGTCGCTCGGCATCGAGACCCTCGGTGGCGTGGCCACCAAGCTCATCGAGCGAAACAGCACCATCCCCACGTCGAAGTCACAGATCTTCACCACCGCCAGCGATGGTCAGACACAGGTGGAGATCCACGTCGTCCAGGGCGAGCGCGAGCTCGCGGGCGACAACAAGAGCCTGGCACGCTTCATCCTCGACGGCATTCCGCCGTCTCCGCGTGGCCTCCCGCAGATCGAGGTGACGTTCGATATCGATGCGAACGGGATCCTCAACGTCAAGGCGAAGGACAAGGCGACCAGCAAGGAGCAGCACGTCACGATCACCGCGTCGAGCGGCCTCAGCAAGGACGAGGTCGAGAAGCTGGTGAAGGACGCGCAGGCGCACGCCGAGGAGGACCGCCGCAACGTCGAGCGGATCCAGACCCGCAACGAGGCGGACACCTTCGCGTACCAGATCGAGAAGACGCTCCTCGATCTAGGCGACAAGGTTCCCGCCGACATCAAGAAGGATGTCGAGGAGAAGATCGCCGCGCTGCGCGAGACGCTCAAGGGCGACGACACGCAGCGGATCAAGACCGCGATGGAGGAGCTGCGGCAAGCCTCGCTGAAGATCGGCGAAGCCATGAGCAAGCAGCAGCCGCCTTCAGACGACGGTCAGCCGCAGCCCGAGGGCGAGCCCGCGGGTGCGACGGCCGGCGACAAGAAGGACGGCGACACCATCGAGGGCGAATTCAAAGAGCAGAGCTAAAGCGATGCCGCCGGTTCAGCCCTTGGCGACGAGCACTCCGACCATTCCGTAAGCCTCGTGGGCGGGGAAGTGGCAGATGAATGTGTAGGTGCCCGGCGCGAAGGTGAGCGTCGTCGTGCGAACGGACATCGGAGGAGTTGACACCTCATCCGGACGATCGCCGTGGACCGGCTCAGTGCCCGTGCGGTGGCGGTTGTGGAACGCCGCGTCCCCGATGAGCCACTCGTGGTCGATCGGGTCGTCGTTCACGATCGTGAAGGTGATCGGCATGTTCGCCGGGACCAGGGTCCGATCCAGCATGAAGCGCGAGTAGTGGATGCGGATCCCGACCTCGGTCGGCAGCGTCGCCGCCTGCGCCGGGGCGCAGGCGCTCGCCGCGAATGCGGCGAGCGCGAGCGCCACGAGGAAGCGCATTACCGGGCGGTCCGTGGGGCGAAGCGTGCGATGAGGAGCAGCGCGCCGAGACCGCTGATCGCGATGCCCGCGAGCACCAGCGGCTCGTTCGACTGCGATGCGGGAACGTTGTTGGTCGCAGGGGCCTCGAGACCGGCGGCGACACGCGAGGGCACGG
>JANNUM010000186.1:0-7911 GCA_031395235.1 Chloroflexota bacterium | reverse complement strand
TCACGCGGAACGTCGCCGTCGCCTGGGCCACGCTCACCTCGCCAGAAGAGTGCCGCCATTCGGCTCTCCGCGACGACCTGCGACGTGCATCCCTCGCCTGCGGGACGGGACGTGCTCGCGCGGGCGATCCGGGCGGTGGTGAGAGCTCCCGGCGATTAGCTTAGTTCCGGGCGACGCGCAGAACCCTCACCGGGAAAGCGCTCGCTTGTGCCTGTTGGTTCACATTGCCGTTCCCAACTCCGGTCGGGACGCAGCTGCAGGTCGCAATCGCGTCCGCAGTGGTGGGCGAGCAGTGACCTAGAAGCTCATCACACGATCGGCCGCGAGCGAAATGCGAACAAGGTCGGGCGGGCTTATGAAGATCGCCGCAAGCGAGTCGAGCTGCGACTGGGAGACCCCACGGGCCTCAGCACAGCCCTTTCAGACGTGGAAGCGAACGCCCTTCAAACGACACGCGCTGATGAGCTCCGCCAGTGGCGCCAAGCCTACGCCCCTGACGAGCGCCGCAACGTCGTTCTTCAGGAGCTCGGTAGCATCCCCCGCCAACGCGACATCGCACTCGACGCCGCTCGCGGCCGCTCCATTCACCGCGATATGGAAGGGCAAGCTCGCCCGCGTCGGATCGTCTCGACCGGTCGCACTGATGATGAGTAGCTTGGCCATGCTTCCTCCGTGGCGGAATCTGCGGTCCGCGAACGGCCAGCGTAACCGCCCACCGCGCGCGCGCGTACCATGCGATCAGCGACCCGCGCGAGATAAAGAGGAGTTCCCCAATGAGACCAGTCCGCTTCATCGCGTTGCTCGCAGCGGCGACGATCGTGTTCGCCGGATGCGGTGGCGGCGCCGCGGCGCCCACGCCGACGGCCACGAGCACCACTGCGGCCGTGGCGACCGCGAAGGCCGATGGCGCAGCGACCGTAAGCCTTGGCGACGGCAAGATCACCGCGCTCCCGAAAGGCACGCTCTACGTCCAATTCCTCGAGATCCCGCAGCCCGCGGGCGGCGTGCTCGCGCATGCGCACATCGCCGGCTTCGTGTACGGCATCGAGGGAACCACCCGGCTTGCGGTGGTGGGCGGCGAGACGAAAGACCTGAAGCCGAGCGAGGGCGGATTCGTTCCCGCTGACGCCGGGCACACCCACAGCAATCCTGGCGCGACCCCGAACCTCTGGCACTTCATCAGCATCCGTCCGAACACGGCGCGCACAGCGGCGCCGACCTTCCCCGGGCAGAGGGAGCTGTTCGCGACCGCGGATCTTCCCGCGCTCCCCGACGGCGCATACACCCTTGGTCTGCGCGCCGTTACCGTCCAGCCGAATGGCCGCACCGCCGCGCACAAGCACGGCGGGCTCGAGACGATCGTCGTTCTTGACGGCAGCGTCGAGCTCCGCGCCCAGGGCACGGCCCTCCGGACGCTCAAGAAGGGTGAAGGAGCATCGATCCAAGCGGACACACCGTTGCAGATCTCGAACAAAGGCACGGCGCCCGCGAAGTTCCTCGCTTTCTTCGTCACGGCCGACGGGAAGGCATTCTCCACCGACGTGGACGCGTCGCCGTAGCGACAGACCGACGAAGGCCGCGAGCGAACGCGGCCTTCGTCGTGCTGCCAGGCGTGCTACCCGCGCGGGATCAGCGAACAGCCTGTTCGACCGATTCCATCTCGCTCGACGGCACCCGGATGATCCGCGTTTCCGTGACGGCGATCGGCTGGATGCGCAGGGCCCGAGCTCGATCGAAGCGACGCCGCGCGGAATCGCTAGAAGGGCGTCGTACGGACCAGCGTGCTCTTCAGACCCAGGGTCGTGCGCAGGAAACGGTCGCCCTTGAGGTCCACGGCGGCGGCGGTGCCGCGTACGCGGACCGAGATCGGCCGCTGGCCGGGGCTCATGTTGAATTCCATCGACACGAAATGGCCGATGTCGACGCCGTAGTCAACGATGATCTCCTTGCGGATCGCGGCGCCGCTGAACCACTCCGACCAGAGACCGTGCGGCATCTCGCCGCGCTTGTCGTACGCCGCGGTCTCGGCGGGATCCTCGGTCACTTGTAGATAGGGCCAACCCTGCGCGCACTGCCAGGTGCCGCCGACCAGCTCCGCGTCGAGTACGCAGCCGACGTTCTCGCTGATCCCACCGCTCGCCGATGAGTACAGCGCGCGGATCGGTTTTCCGTCGTAGGTGAGGATCAGCGAAGCGGTCGCGTCCACGGCGGCACTCGTTCGCGCACTCTCGAAACCGTGACCCCCGTAGCACTGATCTGCGGTGTCGTCGCGCACATCCCAGGTCCGGTCGCCCGCCGTCGACTGCCGCCACGCCGCATAGGTGCGCGCCGCGATCGCCTGCGCACGGAGGGCTTCGAACTCCCAGTGGGATGGCATCTCACCGGGCAGCGCGCCCCGCATGTAGTCGTCGGACGATACGAAGTTCACGACGCGCAGGTTGCCTTCCTCGCGCATTCCGATCTGGAGATCCCCGCGATACCCGAGGCCCTTCTGGTCGATGTAGATCGGATCCCAGAACTGCTTCGGCACGAGCATCAGCGTGTCGGCGTCGGAGAAGACGATCTCGCGCGACCACTCGTCACGTACGACGAGCGACCCGCCGTCGTTCCAGAACCGCAGCGGTTGGTCGGGAGCGGTCTCCGTGTAGACGATGGTCGGGTCCGCCTTGTTCACGAGGCGCATGCCGCCCGCGGACTGCATGCGCGCGACGCTCGCGATCGTTTGCCCGACGCAGCCCGTCGACGGTGCCGACAGCAGAACGCGGAACGGCTGCGTGATCGGCTGGCTCGCGAGCCGTGCTCCGGGGAAGTACTTCGCAACGATCTGCTCGCCCGTCAGGCGAACGCCGGCGGCGCCCGACGCCCACCCCTGCGCACCCCACTGCGAGAGGCCGATGCCGTGGCCCCACCCTTTGCCGTAGATGGTGACGCCGTCCCACACCGCGACGATCTCGGTCTTCGCCGGCACGGCGTGACCGGAGAACCAGCCGATGCCACCGTCCTGGACCATGTCCCACACGAGAACGTAGTCGCCGTCGCGATCGGGCGCGCGCACGTTCGCGGTGAACGACATCTCGCGACCCGGCGCGACGTCACGCGAGAGCGGAACTCGCGCGCCGTCCCACACCACCGCGTTGCCATTCCCATCGAGCCAGTGGTATCCGAGCCGCACCGGTGAGTCGCCACCCGCCGGCCAGCTCTGCAGACCGGTGTTCGTGACACGGACCTCGACCGGGACTTCGCCGCCGGGGACGATCGCCGCGGGAGCCGTCGTCGCGCCATAACCGGCATCGAGATCGGTCGTGACCCGCAGCGGGAATGATCCCGGCGCGGCGCCCTGGGCTGAGAACCAACCGACCCCGTCGCGTACAAGGTCGGGCGTCACCGTGTACGTGCCGGTAAGTGCCGGCACCGTTACGGTCATCGGGACGACATCGCCACCGCCGGCTGGAAGATCACTCGGAAGGCTCGAGCGCACACCGTCCCAAGCGACGACGCGACCCGCCGCGTCGTACAGGTGGTAAGAGAGCTTCACGGCCTGCTCGCCCACGGCGGGCCAGGTAGCGGTGTCGTGATTGCGCAGCGCGACCGGGATCGTGATCGTCTCACCGGGACGCGCGGCGCCGCCCGGGTAACCGATGTAGGTAACAGTCGAGCTTGTTTCGCTTACGGCGACGGCGCTACTCGCGCTGAGTGGCTCACCACGCGCGATACCGCTCGCGCGGAGCGCTGCTGCTTCCACTCCGGCGCCGACGCGCGACGCCGCACTCGTCGGGCCGCCGTCGATCGGCACGAGCGCGATGACAACGAACGCGGCAACGACGATCCGAATGAGCCCCAACGATCTCTTCCTCACCGCCACGAAGACTGCATGCGAGATGCGGTACAGCGCAACATGCTGCGTGCACGACCAACACGAACAGCGGCCGCCTGAGCGTATGGCGCTCAAGCGTGCTCTGTGTGTGATGAAACACTGGCCGACCCACAAACACTGGGCCCCGCCGAACGTCGCGTGTGCGCTAAGCGGCCGAAACATCGCGTACGGCGGGATCGGCCGATCTGTTTGATACAGCACCGCGACCGACAGGCTCGCTTGCTCACACCTGCGCGCACCGGTCGCAGCATCCGCGCTGCGTTTCCCGCAAGTGTGTCGCGGGCTCTCTATATATCGATGTAGTCGCATTGGACGAGGGTCCGTCCGACGCGCACTGCCCCCTCATAGACTTTCGAGAAATGAGAGCGAGGCTGTGTCTAGCGTTGTTGTCGGTCGTTCTTGGCGCGTGGACACCCGCGGAGACGCTCATCGGAACATCTGTCCCCGACGATCAAGGTGAATGGGACCCGGGACTCACTTGCACCGGGCGCGTCGACATCCCGTTCGTCCAGAACGTCATCGAGGCGAAGTGGTCGCCCAACAGCAAGAGGCTCGCGCTCACGGCGGGCCAGCGCACTCCCTCGACCACATCTCCCGTCGGGTGGAAAGAGGAAGAGGTCATCTACACCTTCGACCTCCGCACCGGCGCGCTCTCGCCCGTTGGCTTTGGGATCCGCCCGGAGTGGTCGGGAACGGGCACGTACCTGTCGTACTGGCCGGAAGACGAGGACCTGCGCGTGATGCGCGGCGATAAGATCGAAGCGAAGCTCCTGATGTCGATCCCGGAGGTGCGCTGGGTCGGCGACAAGCTCCTGTACATCTACAAGCGCGACATCCGGGAGTGGGCGAACGGCGAGACGCGTACCGTCGCGCGGTTCGACAAAGACTGGGAGCCCGCTTATCCGCTCGATGACGTGTACTGGAGCGCCGACGGCACACACTTCACGTTGACGCGCTACTCCTACGACGGCCTGATCGAGCGCTACATCGGAGTGACCGCGACGGCGGCGCTCGATCCGCTGGACGCGCCGGGCGCGACGCACACGGAATGGTCGCCGACCGGCAGCACGCTGCTGGTCCGGTATCCGAACAGGCTCGAGTTCATCGGACCCGATGGCATTAAGGAAAGCACGCCGCTCAGCCGTTTCAGTGGTGCGATCGCGTCGTGGACGGCGGACGGCCGGTCGCTTCTCGTCGGCCGGCTCTCGTCCACGCTCCCTGCGGGAGACAGGTTCGAGAAGTTCGCCGTGTGGGGCGCGCCACAGTCGGCGCCGGCCGCGACGCTGCCGAATCTCATCGGCGCGCGCGTCTTCAGTCCGAACGGCAGGTACTTCACGGGCCTCAGCCGGGAACGACTGGACACGACACGCTTCGAGCTTTACCGCTGCGGCACATGGTCGGACGACGAGTGGAATGTCCAAGGCGATCCGGATGCCGAGGGGCGACTCGGCCGCATCGAAGGCGACGAGCTGCGGTTCCTCCGTCCGGTACCGGGCGACGTCGCGCAGTTCCGGCAGTACTCACACACCGGTGTCGACATCGCCGCGCCAATCGGCTCGATCATCGTCGCCGCTGACGGCGGCACCGTCAGCAAGGTCGGGTGGCAGGGCTTCGGCGGCCAGGGCGTGTGCGTGTCACACGGCGGCGGGCTCGAGAGCTGCTACCTCCACACCGCCAGCACGCTCGTGAACGTCGGACAGCGCGTCGTGCGCGGCCAGCCGATCGCGCTCGTCGGCATGACGGGCGTGACGACCGGTCCGCACGTCCACTGGGAAGCGAAGCTCTTCGGCCAGCTCGTCGACCCACTCGCGCGCTAGCGCTGCGTCACGCCCTCGATCGTGACGGTGCCCTCGCCCAGCGACACCTTCTGCACGCTCACGGTCGGCGGCACCAGCCGTCCGATCGCGCTCTCCACCGACGCCGCCGCCTGTGTGCGCACGGAGTCCGGTAGTCCGAGGCCGCCGAGCGTGACCGCGTCCACACGCACCGCGACACGGCCCGCGCTCGCATAGGGCGTTCCGGTCATGACGAGCTCGGTCGTACCGAAGAACACGCGCGCGGACGCGGTAAGACGCACGCCATTCGTCGTGGTGCGCACGATCGGATCTCGCACGGTCACGCCGCTCACGGTCTGCGGGAACGAGGACGCCGCGGCCTTCGTGAGCTCGGCGTCGGTCACGGTCAGGGTGAAGACCGTCTGCGGCAGGGTCGTCGCCGTTCCGCTCGCGGACGGCAGCGGTGTCACCGACCGGGTCGGCGTCGCGCTACCCGGAGGGGCAGTCGGTGTCGGGGACGGAAAAACGACGCGGGACGGCACGCATCCACGCACGACCACGAACGCGACGAGGATCAGGACCGCGAGGAGCGCGAGCCGCGCGAACGCCGCCACGTCCTAGGCGTCGCGGCGCAGCTGCCGTCCGAGCCAGAGCCAGTAGATCGGACCACCGATCGCACCCGCGAAGAGCGAGGCGAGATACACCATGCCGCCGTTCTCGGACAGACCCGCGACGAATCCCGCGAAGAGACCGGCGGTCGCGAGGAAACCCAGCAGCACGAGGACGCGCGGCATGGTCGTCCGCCACAGCAGGCGGTTCGCGACCAGGAACCAGAGGCCGGTGAGGCCGAACGACATCACGCCGAGCGGATTCGCCGGCGAGGCACCGCTGAGCGGCGGGGTCTGCCGCAGATTCGCGACCTCGTACATCGCGGCGACCATCGTCCCCACCGACGCCGCGATGCCGATGAGCGTCGCGAAGAAGGCCCACGCCTCGCCCACCACGCGCACGCGGTAGTACACAGCGACGATGGCGAACAGCGCCCAGAAGGCGATGAGGGCGTACAGGAACTGGAAGACCTGAAGGCCCAGGCGGGGATCGGGGTCGTCCGGCTGGACGAGAATCCCGTACGCGAGCACCGCGGCCCACGACGTCAGCGCGAGCAGGATGGCCGCAAGGCCGCCAAAACGCACGAAGGAGCGGTCGTCCATTAGAAGCACGATACGGCGGCGGTGCTCATAACATTCAGCGCCGTGAGCGACTTCGCACTGTTGCCACTGCAGGCCGCCGCAGTGCTGATCCACTCGCGCCGTGCGTCGTCGGTCGATCTCGTGCGCGCGTGCCTCGATCGCATCACGCGACACGACCGCGAGCTCGGCGCATTCATCACGCTCACCGCTGACAGCGCGCTTGACGAGGCGAAGCGTGCCGACGCGGAACTCGCGAACGGCGTCGATCGTGGCCCGCTGCATGGGATCCCGATCGCGCTGAAGGACCTGTACGACACCGCCGGGTTGCGAACGACGGGCGGGTCGCGCATCTTCGGCAACCGCGTGCCCGAGCGGGACTCCGCGGTCGTCGAGAAGCTGCGAGCAGCGGGGACGGTGTTCCTCGGCAAGCTCAACCTTCATGAGTGGGCGCTCGGCGTCACGAATCAGAACCCGCACTTCGGTCCGGCCTGCAATCCCTGGGACACCTCACGGATCCCCGGCGGCTCGAGCGGCGGCAGCGCGATCGCCGTCGCGTCCGGCTTCTGCTACTTCTCTCCAGGGAGCGACACGGGTGGATCCATCCGTATCCCCGCATCGCTCTGCGGCGTCGCGGGACTCAAGCCGACGTACGGCCGCGTGAGCCTACGCGGCGTGATCCCCCTCGCCTGGACGCTCGACCACTGTGGACCGATCGCGCGCACGGTCGGGGATCTCGCGCTCGTGCTGAATGTGATGGCGGGTCACGATCCGCTCGATCCCTCGTCGCCAGACATGCCGACGGACGACTACGCGACGGGCATCGAGGACGGCGTCAAGGACGTGCGCGTTGTTGTTCCTACTAATCACTTCTTCGACGAGGTCGACCCGGAGGTCGACGCTGCGGTCCGCGAAGGCACGCGCGTGCTCAGCGCCCTCGGCGCCACCGTGACGGAGATGGCCATGCCGCGCGTGGACCTGCTCGAAGCGCAGCGAGCCATTCTGCTCACCGATGCCGCCGCCTATCACCGCGAGCACCTGCGCGAACGCGCCGCGGACATCGGGGCCGACGTGC
>JANNUM010000109.1:0-1573 GCA_031395235.1 Chloroflexota bacterium | reverse complement strand
GTCGGCGAAGCGGTACCAGCGCAGCGTCGCGCTCGTCGCGCCGGCGGACTGCACGACGATCGGCGTGGTCCAGCCACGGGCGCCGCCGAGCGTGCGGGTCACGTTCGGCAGATACGCGCGGTTGCCCTGTCCTGTCGCCCCAACGAATCCCATGGCCGCGCCGTGGACCAGCGTCGCGTCGAGCACCGCGAACGTACCGCCGGTCACCACCAGCGAGTACTCGCCCACGGCGAGAGCGGGACTCTGCTCCGGATCGAAGAGCCACGTCGCGCCGGGCTTGATCGCCGCGGACGCCGTGATCGTGAGCGGGCCACCGCCGCCAAGACGCTGGAAGGCCAGGGTCGGTCGCGCCTCGAAGGCGCCGGCGTTCTGGACGAGGACGCCGCTCGGATAGGTCCACAGCGCGGGGCCGTCGCGCCTCACGTAGGGGAGGAACACATCGCCCGTCGTCGGCTGCGGTACGCCGTTGTAGCTGAAGCCGCGCGGAGCCGGTGAAGACGGCGCGTCGTCGTGCGCGTTGACGACGACGCCGATCGGCTGCGTCGATGTCAGTACGACCGAGTAGTAGCGACCGGCTCGTAGCTGCGGCTCGGCGGACGGATCGATGAACTGCGACCGGCCCGGCGCGATCGTGCGCGTGAGAGTCGCGGTCGCGCTGCCGTCATAGCTCGTGAAGCGCGCGGTGACCGTCGTGTTGAGCGTGCCGAAGTTCTGCATCACGAACGTGGTGACCCAACTGAGATTGCACGTGGCCTCGGTCGGTGGAGCGGCAGTGCATGGCGCTGCTTCAGGCTTCCCGACGAACGGGAGATACACGCTGGTCGCACCGCTCGTGAGCCCGTTGTACGAGAGCGCCTCCGCGCGAGCGGGCACGCCGAGTCCCTGATGCTCATTGACGACGGAGACGACCTCCGAGCCGAACGACTTGACCACTACCGAGAACTGCGAGTCGGCCGGGAGATCTACGTCGTTGTTCGGGAAGTCAGCGAAGCTCGTCGCGGGCGCGAGATCGGCGATCCTCCGGCACGCGACGAGTCCGCCGTCGCTGAAGCGGTAGAACGACACCTCGAGCGTGGCCTTCTTCACGCCGACGTTCTGCACGATGAACGGCGTCACCCAACCCGCCGGTCCACCGAGCATCTTCGTGATGTTCGGGAGGAAGACCGTCGTCGTGGGCACGCCGGGTGTTCCGCATGGAGCGGCAGGAGCGGCCGATGCGGTCCGCACGTCCGCGATCGTCGTCGCCGCGGCGACGGGTCGCGCGCCGGCGCCGAGCGTGAGCGCGAGCACACAGGCAAGCACAGCTGCGACCTTCCTCACGGCGGCGAGTATGCGTGAGGTGCCTTCCTCAGAAGTCCTAGCCGCGTAGCAATTCGCGAAGCGCCGCCACATCACGTGCGTATGCCTGCTCGGAGATCGTCGGCGCCAAACGTGAGAGGGCGCGCTGAGGATGCGCTCAACCACGGCGAAGAGAACGCCATATGCCGCAGCGCCGAGCTGGCGTGACCATTCGCGATCGCCGGTCGGGAACGGCGCGGCGAGCGTCGTCTTGCCGGTCGCGGGCGCACCGCCG
>JANNUM010000104.1:0-4556 GCA_031395235.1 Chloroflexota bacterium | reverse complement strand
ACGCCGCCGCCGCCGCGGAGCTGCAGGCCGCGGTGAAAGAGATCAGCGACATGTTCTACGCGACCAAGAAGTGAGACGCGGCCCCTGGCGCGTGGCCGTTGCCGGCCACAGCATGGAGCCGGCGCTGCGGGAGGGGGATTGGCTCTTCGTGCTCCCACCGCGCCGGCGGCCGCGGGTTGGCGAGATCGTCGTTCTGCGCGATCCGCGTGACGCGAAGCGTCTGCTGTTGAAACGCGTGGCCGCTGTGGGCGACGGCGCGGTCACCGTGATGGGCGACCGCCGTGATCATTCCAGCGACAGCCGCTACTTCGGCGACGTGCCGCTCGCCGATGTCGTCGGGCGCGCGGCCTTCCGCTACGCGCCACTCGGACGCGCGGGTCGCGTGCGCAGCTAGACGTGGCCGATGTGACGTGCGCCCGATGCGGCGAGACGCGACCGAGCGCGGGCCGCGTGCTGCCAGGAGCGATCGGCGACGAGATCGAGCAGCGAATCTGCGCGCAGTGCTGGACGGAATGGCTCGCGCAGCAGATCCGCGTCATCAACCACTACGGACTGCGACCCGCGTTGCGCGAGGACCGCGAGAAGCTATACGACTTCACGAGAGAGTTCTTGGGACTGGAGCCAGCGAAACAAGAAGGCTGAGATCGTCGGTCGGGGTGGCGGGATTTGAACCCGCGAATCTCTTGACCCCCAGTCAAGTGCCTTGAACCGGACTAGGCCACACCCCGAGAACGTCCTAAGTGTATCGTCGCGCGAGATCCTTTGGTCGCTAACCGCGAACGCGCACTCGCGCGTCTCCATGCACGCATCCGCGCGTGCACGCAGTGTGTCGACGCGGGCTACCTGCCCTCGGCGTTCCCGATCGTTGCGGGCAAGACGAGCGATCGCGTGATGATCATTGGCCAGGCGCCTGGTGCCGTAGAGCTGACGACCGGTCTGCCGTTCTCGGGACGCGCGGGCGCTGAGTTGCGCCGCTGGCTCGCCGAAGCCGGCATCGACGAAGAACATCTCCCGTACCGCACGTCGATCACGAAGTGCTTTCCCGGCAAGGCCCCGAGCGGAGCGGGAGATCGGCGTCCATCGCCCCCGGAGATCGCGTTGTGCGCGCCGTGGCTCGACGCGGAGCTCGCACTCGTCCGACCGCGCGTCGTCCTGCTCGTCGGAGCTCTCGCGATCGAGCGCTTCTGGGGACGCGTTCCACTCAGCGATGTGGTCGGGAAGAGTCGGGTCGATGACGAGCGCATCCTCATCCCACTCCCGCATCCGAGCGGCGCGTCGCGCTGGCTCAACCAGCCCGAGAACCGCCTCCGGCTCCGCCGCGCGCTCGCAGTGGTGGGTCGAGCGGTCCGAGGGCTTGACATTGCAGCCAGTGCAGCCAAAATGCATCGAAGCAGGTGACGCTCACTCAACACCCCAACGCAGGAGTGGCAGTGGACGAGGAGTTTCTGACCACGGACGAGGTCGCGCGGCGTCTCCGCGTGCACCCCACGACGATCCTGCGCCGACTCGGCGCGGTGGACGATCCCGACCCGACCCGCATCCCAGCGGTGCGTGTCGGTCGGATCTGGAGGATCCCCCGCAAAGAGTTCGAGGAATGGCTCGCTCGCTCCAGCCAGACGGGCCGTCTGGCGGGCAGGCAGCGGCGGCTCTTTTAGAGCTGCCGGTCAAGCAAAGTGGGAAGGAGGTGATACCCAAATGCCAGCAAAGAAGAAGGCCGCAAAGAAGTCCAAGAAGGGCAAGAAGAAGTAACTCTGCCCTTATGAGGTTGTGCGCCGCGGGCGGGCGGCGCCTACCTAACTGTCATTAGTCCTGGGACTCGTTTCTCATAACGACTTTTGTCCGGGACTCGTTCAATAGAGCGGGATGATTGGGACTTTTGCCCTGCGCATGGTGCGCAGTCTGCTCGTCTGCCTGACGCTCGTCTTCTCGAGCGTCGTGTTCGCGCCGCCGTCGCCCGCTGCCGCCGCGGCATCGGACGACATGATGTTCCTCGCGAACCAGATGCGGTTCGCGATCGGAGCACCGACGCTCACGCCCGACTCGCGCGTCGCCGCGGCGGCGCAGAACCATGCGAACTACAACTCCGCCAACAACATCCTCGGTCACTTCGAGACGGCCGGCCGTCCGTACTTCACCGGCGTCTCGGCACGCGATCGCGTCGCGGCGATGGGCTGGTCCACCTCATTCGTCAGCGAGGTCGCGACCGGTGGCTCCGATCCACTCGCAGGCGTCCGTCAGCTGTGGGACGCGCCCTATCACCGCCTCGGGATGATGCATCCCAGCGCATCGTCGATGGGCTGGGGGCACTCGCTCCTCGGCGGCCGCGGCTCCACCGTCGGCGATATCACGTACAACTTCGGTCTGCGCCCGGTCGAGTTCGTGCGCTCTCCCGCTCACGGGCAGACCAACATCCCGACCACGTGGAGCGGAAACGAATCTCCGAGCCCGCTCCCGGCCGGCGCGCCACGGCCGGTGGGCTACCCGATCATGGTCGTCTACTCGGCGGGTCAGTCGGTCGTCATGCGCGGCGCGGAAGTGGTCGCCCCGGGCGGCGCCCGCGTACCGATCTATTACGCGCCGCAGCAGTTCGAGTTCGACTACCAGGTGATCATCCCGCAGCGGCCGCTGGCGGCGAACACGACGTACCACGTTCGCTTCGACATCACGGTGGCTGGCACGTGGCTCACGAACGAGTGGGACTTCAGCACCGGATCGACGATCAGCGGCGGTGGCGGTAGCAGTGGCGGCGGTGGCTCCACCCCTCCGCCAGCGACTGACAACGGGCTGCACTCGGCGTGGGTGAGCCAGACCGTCGTCCCGGCGCTTCAGCCCGCGGCGACCCAGAGCGTGACACTGCTCTTCCGCAACTCCGGCACGAAGACGTGGCAGAAGGGCGTCGCGGGAAGTCAGGTGGCGCTCGGCGTCACCGGCGACAACACGACCTTCAGCGCGCTCGGGATGAATGTCGGCTGGCCCTCGGCGAATCGCGTCGCGGTCCAGACCGAGTCCGCTGTGCTGCCAGGCGGGATCGCGTCGTTCACGTTCGTGCTGAAGGCTCCGTTCAGCGGCGGGCTGGTGAGGATCCCACTGCGTCCGGTCGTCGATGGCCTCGCGTGGCTCGAAGACCAGGGCGTCGTCGTACCCGTCGTGACTACCGTGAACTACCACAGCCGATGGTTGACGCAGTCCGCGTATCCGACGCTGCGCGCAGGTCAGGTGAGCGGTCCGCTGTCGATCAGCTTCCTGAACACCGGCGGCCAGACGTGGACGAAGGGGCTGCTCGGCCAGGAGGCGCGCCTCGGCGTCAATCGCGACAACGAGACCTGGGCGGGCCTCGGCGTTGGCTGGCCCTCCGCGAATCGCGTGGCGTTCCAGAGCGAGGCCAGCGTTCCGCCGGGCGCCGTGGGAACGTTCACGTTCCAGGTCCGCGCGCCGACCACACCGGGCCTCTACGCGATCAATCTGCGGCCCGTCATCGACGCCGTCACGTGGATGGAGGATCAGGGCATCTTCCTCTACGTGACCGTGATCCCTTAGCGCTCGCTCAGGAACCCGTCGGGATCAGCCATCGCAGCGTGTGCGGCTAATCTAGGTCGATGGCCGCGCCCAAGGGTCGCACGAAGATCGCGACCGAAACGAAGACGCTGAAGGTCGGCGACGCCGCTCCCGACTTCACGCTGCGCGCCCACGACGGCAGCGAGGTCACGCTCTCGAAGCTGCGTGGCCAACGCGTCGTGCTCGCCTTCTTCGCTTTCGCGTTCACCAATACCTGAAACAGCGAAGCGCCGGCGCTCAACGCTCTGCAGGAGCGTTTCGTCGGCGGCAGCGCCCAGGTCGTGGGCCTCTCATGCGACAGCGTCTACACACTCAAGGCGTGGGCCAACTCACTCGGTGGGACGAAGTACCCGCTGTGCAGCGATTTCTGGCCGCACGGGAAGGTCGCCCAGGCTTACGGGGTCTTCAACGAGGAGATCGGCCGACCGGAGCGCGCGATCATCGTCGTCGACGCCGCCGGGATCGTCCGCTACATCGACGTTCATCAGCTCCGCGAAGTGCCGGATGAGGAGGAGATCGCGCAGGAGCTGGAGAAGTGCGGCTAGGCGCGATGCCGTGCCAGCTTGGCCCGGCTATCCGCGGGTCGGAATGAGGTACGCCTTTCCCTCCGACGCGATCGTGAACGAGATCGCGTCGCCCTCGGACACGCCAGGAAGCGTGTCGCCTCGGATCAGAACATCGACCCCGCAGTCCACCATCGCGATCTCTCCCGTCTCGCGGACCGTGCCGCTCACGGTCGCCCCCGGTGCTATCACCGCGCCCGGCTTCATCGCGCTCGCCACCGGCTGCACGTCCTTCGCGGCGTACTCGATGGCCATCGTGACCCTGTCGCCGATGGAAAGCCGGTGCTTGCGGACCGCCCCGGTCGCGTCCTGACCGCGCAGGTCGACCCTCGCCGGACCCTCCCCGACGCGCAGCGTCACGATGATGTCGCCGCGCGTGCCGTCGAGCACGACGACGATGCCACGCGACGCCTTCTGCCGCCACTTCTCGATGAACGC
>JANNUM010000098.1:0-3135 GCA_031395235.1 Chloroflexota bacterium | reverse complement strand
GCTGTGCACGAAGCTCAGATCGCTCCGCACGGACTGGCCGGGATGCATGCCCAGCAGGGCACCCTGATTCCCGAGAAGGCGCGCCGTGTCATCGAGGCGTGCGGCATCGGCCGTCATCTTTCCAGCGTCGTCGATCCAATGCTGGCGGTGCGCGCTCGTGGACCACTGCGCGGTGGCGAGGAGACGCTCGCCCTGCGCGCGCATGACCGCGGCGTGCGACACGACCGCGGCACGCGTCGCCGTGAGATCACCCTGCGCTCGCTGGAGGTCGTTCGCCGTGCTCTGCTGCGCCCCGATGGCGGCGGCGAAGAGGAGCAGGACGATCGCGACGGAGCCGCCGATCGGGGCGAGAACTCGCGGCCACGCGAGCCACGCGTGGCCCGATGCCCCGGACTTCGACGCGACGCTCGCGCCCATGCTCCTACTCCCTACTCCACGATCACGGTCGCCCGCATGCCGAGGTCAGCGTGGCCGGGCACGCTGCAGTACGCGTCGTAGCGTCCGGCCGCGAGACCGCGCAGCCCGATGGTGCGTGTCTCGCCCGCGTTCGCCACGATGTGGATCCCGAGCGCCGCGACGGTGAGATCGTGCACGACGCCGTTCGCGGCGGGATTGTTGAGCGTGAGGTTCACCTCCGCGCTCTTGGGCAGGCGGATCTCGCTCGGCGAGAAGCTGAAGTTGGAGGTCTGCACGCGCACCTCGGTCGCGCCTGGGATCGCGGTCGAGGCCGGGCCGGCATTACCGAATCCCATCATGCCGCCCATGCCGCCCCCGCCCATGTGACCGCGGCCGCCCATCATTCCCGGTCCCATCGGCCAGCTCGCGCCGGGACTGCCGGCGGCGGCGGGCGCTATCGCCGACACGAGAAGGGCGACGACGAGCGCCAGCCCTGCGCCGACGGCGATCCATCCAGCGACGGTCTGCGCCTTCATCGCTTGGCCTCTGCGATCGCGGCTCGCCGCGTGCGGAACTCCTCAGCGTCGATCTCGCCACGCGCGAGACGCTCCTCGAGGATGCGGAGGGCGCTGCTCTCAGTGCCGCCGCGGGGGAATTGGGACCGGCTGAGCGCGAGCACGAGCCAGACGATGCCCGCGATCACAAAGACCCAGAAGAGAAGCATGAGGAGACCGCCGAAGCCGAACCAGTAACCATCCATCATTGCCGACGACCTCCAGTTGACATGCCCACAGCGTGACGCCGCGTTCTGAGCCGTTGCTTGGCGCGGGCTGGCAGCGCGCTGAGAAAGCGCTTCTCAGGCAGCGCTCAGAGCACTCCAAGCGGAGGCCCAGCCGCTGTCACGACGCTGGCGATATCGACACAGGTAGGAGGAACCAGACATGCGAAAGGCACTCGCGATCGCTTCACTCGTTGTGGCCCTGACCATCCCCGGCATACCGGTGCTGGCTGACGAGGGCACCGGGACCATGGCGTGTCCCGACGTGGCAACCGGCGCGGACTTCGGTGCGCACGTCGCGGCCATGGCGCGCGCCGGCCACCTCGGCGCCGGCATGAACCCCGGCATGCACCGCGGCTACTCGCCGATGGCGCACTGAGAAGCCGCTCCGAATGGTCGGCTCGGCCGCGCTGACGCCTGAAGGCGCCGGCGAGAAGGAGCTCGCGCATGCCCCGTAAGCGACCCCAGCGCCGGTCATCGAACTTCCGCCTTCGCCTCGCGGTCTTCGCGGTGCTCGCGCTCGCCGTCGCTGGCGGTGCGGCCTACGCGCTCTGGCCCAAAGACCTCGCGACCAGCGACGCCGGGGCGGTTGACCTGACGCTGCGTGTCGAGATGGCCGGCTTCACGCCGCCGAACCTCACCGCGCCGGCCGGGCGCCCGCTGCGCGTGCGGATCGTCAATCCGGACAACAGCCATCACAGCGACGGCGGCGGCGTGCACGGCTTCACGGTCGTCGCGCTGGGCGTCGATGCGCGCATCCAGCCGGAGACAACGTCGGTCGTCACGATCCCGGCCGCTCAGCCGGGTGACTATGCCTTCTACTGCGACACCTGCTGTGGCGGCAAGGCGAACCCATCGATGCAGGGCGTGCTGAAGATCCGCGCGTGACCGGGATCGACCTCAACCTCGCGACCGTTGTCCTCGCCGGTCTCGTCGACGGGATCAACCCGTGCGCCATCGCGGTCCTGCTCGTCTTCGTGTCGGCGACGCTCCTCGCGGTCGGCGCGACCATGGAAGGATCGCTCGGTCGGCGCAGACGCGCGCTCTTCCGCGGCGGAGCCGCGTATGTCGCCGGGATGTTCGTCACGTACCTGCTCATCGGCCTCGGCCTCATGGGCTTCGCCGGCGCGCTGCGCCAGGATCATCTCGGCACGAAGATCTTCGCCGTCGTCGCGATCGCCTGGAGCCTCCTCGCGCTCCAGGAGGCGCTGCTCCCCGAGCTCGGAGAGCGACTGCGCATGCCGTCGATGTTCCACTCGCGAGCGCAGAGCTGGGCGCGACGCGCGTCGCTGCCCGGCCTCTTCGGCGCGGGCGTGCTCATCGGGCTGTGCACGGTGCCGTGCTCGGGCAACGTGTATCTCGCAGTGCTCGCGCTCCTCTCGAGCCGCAACGACCTGGCGCAGGCGATCGCATACCTCGTCGTGTACAACCTCGCCTTCGTCCTGCCGCTGATCGCGCTCCTCGGCATCGCCGCGACCCCGGTGGCGATGCGCGCACTCGCGCGCTGGCAGCTCCACAACCGCGCGTCGCTCAAGCTCGCGCTGGGCCTCGTGACCGCGATCGTGGCCCTGGCCGCGCTTGCAGTGGTGTGACGTGACGATCGACATCGACCCGGTCATCGTCCACCTCGGTCCGTTCGCGCTCAGCTGGTACGGCGTCATCGTTGGGATCGCGATCGTCATCGGCGTGTGGCTCGCGTCACACGAGGCACGGCGCAAGGGTCTGCCCATGGACGAGGTCGAGTCCCTCACGTTGTGGGTCGTCATCGGAGGCTTCGTCGGGGCGCGCGCGCTCCACGTCATCGACCGGTGGGACTTCTACGCCGCACAGCCGATGGCGATCCTCGCGATCTGGAACGGAGGCCTCGCGATCCTCGGTGCCGTTCTCGGCGGCACGATCGCCGGAGCGGCGGTCGCATGGCGGCGGGGTCTGCCGGTGCGTCGCCTCTCCGACGCCGCTGC
>JANNUM010000093.1:0-5099 GCA_031395235.1 Chloroflexota bacterium | reverse complement strand
CGCCCATCGCGCTCCCGGCGAAGGGGGCGAGGTACTGGAGCGTGGCCGGGTCGGAGGCCCCGGCGATCACGACGATCGAGTGGTCCATCGCGCCGTGCTCTTCGAGCGTCGCCACGATCTTCGCGACCGAGGAGTCCTTCTGTCCGATCGCGACGTAGATGCAGATAAGGTCCTGGCCCTTCTGGTTGATGATCGTGTCGATCGCCACGGCGGTCTTGCCCGTCTGGCGGTCGCCGCTGATCAGCTCGCGCTGCCCGCGGCCGATCGGCGTGATCGCGTCGATGACCTTGATGCCGGTCTGCACCGGCGCGTCGACGTTCTGTCGGGCCATCACTCCGGGCGCGACGACGTCGACCGGCCGGAACTCCTTGGTGTCGATCGGTCCCTTGCCGTCGAGCGGGGTCCCGAGCGGGTTGACGACGCGCCCGATGAGCTGCGGGCCGACGGTGGTCTCGACGATGCGGCCGGTGGTGCGGACCTCGCCGCCCTCCTGGATCCCGGTGTAGTCGCCGAGGATGATCGCGCTCACGGTGTCCTCTTCGAGGTTGAACGCGAGACCGAAGACGTCGTTGCCGAAGTCGAGGAGCTCCGACGCCATGCAGGCCGCGAGCCCGTGGATGCGGGCGATGCCGTCGCCGATCTCGACCACGGTGCCGACGTCAACGGACTCGGACCGTCCCTCGAACTTCCCGATCTGCGCCTTGATGATGTCAGTGATCTCTGAGGTCGTCGCCACGGTGTTCTCCCTCTAGCTCGCGAGCTCGCGCTCGAGCTCGGCCAACTGCGCTTTCAGTGATGAGTCGATGAGCCGGTCACCGATCTGCACCTTCGCGCCGCCGATGAGCGAAGCGTCAACAGCGAACGTCGCACGGATCTTCTTGCCGCTCGATCGCTCGAGACGACGCACGAGGTCCTCGCGCTCACTCGCGCCGAGCTCCTTCGCTGTCGTGATCCTTCCCTTGACGATCCCGGCACGCCGCTCGACGAGATCGGCGTATGCGACGGCGATCTTGGGGAACAGGGCGATGCGCTCGCGCTCCAGCAGCAAACGCAGGAGCGAGCGGATCGCCTTCGGCTCGTCGGCGGTGGCGGCATCAATGGCCGCGCGCCGCGACCGCACCGGGACGCCGGGATTGCGCAGCGCGCGCAGGATCTCGCCACCGAGCGCCCCATGCAGCCGCTCGAACGACGTGGCGAATTCGTCGACGGCGTTCTCGCTCGTCGCGATCTGATAGAGCGCCTCGGCATAGCGTCGCGCGGACGAGCCGGTCAGTGCCATCAGTTCTGCTTTAGCTCCCCGCCCGCCTCGTCCAGCGACCGCTCGATAAGCGCGCGGTGCTGCTCTGTGCTGATCTCCTTGCCGAGGATGCGGCTCGCGGCGAGGACGACCATCGACGCGACCTCGCTTCGCAGCTGGGCGAGCGCCTGATCGTGGAGGTGCTCTGCATCGGCGCGGCCCTTCTCGCGGATGCGATCCGCTTCCGCCTTCGCCTGGGTGCGGATGTCCGCGGCGGCACCCTCGGCCGCCTTCGTGGTGCGCTCGGCGATCGCGGCCGCTTCGCGACGCGCCTCCGCAAGCGTCTTCTCGACCTCCTGCTTCAGCTGCTCGCGCTCACGCCTGGCGGACTCGGTGAGCTCGAGGCCCTCTCGGATCTTCGCGGCGCGGCGGTCGAGCGTCGCCATGACCGGGCCCCACATGAAGCGGCGAAGCAGATAGAGGAGCACGAGGAAGTTGACGATCGAGACGAGCACCCAGAACGGGTGCACGACGAGCGCGGTCGGCGACTCTTCCGCGATGAAGGGAGCGAAGAGCATCGCCTAGAGCGCCTTACCCTGCAGAAGGAATGCGATGACGAACGAGAAGATGCCCAGCGACTCCGCGAAGACGACGATGATTATGCCGTTCGTCCGGATCGCGTTCGCGGCGTCGGGGTTGCGGCCCGTCGCCTCCGCGACCTTGGATGCCGCGATGCCGATACCAAGTCCCGCCCCGAGGGCCCCGAAACCGATCGCGATGCCAGCGCCAAGCCAAGCCAAGCTCATGGGTTTTCCTCCTCGCGAATTAGGCCGCGTGTGCTGCTTCGGGATGGTCCGCGTGCGATGCTGCTGGATGGGCTTCGTGCTGTTCACCACCGTGGGACTCGAGGGCAAGGATGATGTAGAGGAGCACGAGGAATGCGAACACGAACGCCTGGATGAAGCCGATGAACAGCTCGAGCCCCACGAAGGGGAGCACGAGGCTCGGAACGAGGAGGAGCGCCGCGAGCACCGCGAGCACGATCTCGCCCCCCCACACGTTGCCCCAGAGTCGGAGCGTGAGTGTGAGGACCCGGAAGAGCTCGCTGAAGAGCTCGATGATGCCGACGAAGATCATGACGACACCCACAAGCACGCCCTCGTTGAAGGCCGTGAAGTTGAACCAGCGCGTGAAGTACGAAAGACCGTTCTGGCGGATGCCCGCCGCCTGATAGGAGATGAAGCCGGTGAGGGCCAGGCCTAGGTTGGTGTGGTAGTCCGCCGTCGGCACGTGCAGCAGCTCGATCTGACCGACGAGTGGGATCAGGAACAGCCAGTTGCTGACGAGCGCGAACAGGAAGAGCGTCCCGAAGAGCGGCAGGTAACGCACGACGGCGGGCCCACCCGCATCCTTCATGAAGTTCACGAGGCCCTGCACGATGAGCTCGACGACGCCCTGGAAGCGACCGGGGACCTCGCGCACCGCGCGCGATGAGAGGACGCCGAGGACGACAAGAATCCCCATGACCAGCCACATCGTGAACAGCGAGTTGGAGATGGAGATGTCGTACCAGATCGCGATCACGCCGCCCGCAGATGGATGCTCTTCGCCACCGAGGTGGATCAGCGGCGTGCCGGCTTGCTCGGCGACGTGGATGTCAGATTGGCCGGGCGGCCAGTTCGGTAGGTTGCCCGTAAGCGCCGCGCCGATGACGGCGACGGCGTTCAGGAGCAGCACGACGCCGATGACCTGCCTCACTCGCTCTCCTCGCCCGACTCTCTCTTGTGCTCGCGCTCCTGGATCTCGCGTTCCCACCGCCTGCCTGCTTCGCGCGCCGCATCGCTCGTCGGCGGTGTCGGATTGCGCGCGATGTAACGCCGGATGATCACGAACATCCCCAGGCCCGCCACCGCCAGACCCGCCAGGATCGCAACGAGCGCGATACTCGGGGCGGTCCCGAACTGCTCGTCGAGCTTCTGCCCAACGTACGCGGCTATGAGCAGCGGCCCTCCCACGACCACCGCTACCTGGAAGCCCATGGAAAGAAGATCGCCGCCGAAGTCGCCGGTGTCCCGCTGGGGCAATGCAGAAGACAGGTTAGCGGCTAGAGCCACCCCTTGCGTCGGAAGTAATAGAAGGTCCCGCCGGCCAACACGACCATCGCCGCGACCGAAAGCCAGAACAGCTCTGGCGAGTCGTAGGGGATCGCCTCCCAGTTCTGGCCGAAGAACCCGGTCACGAAGGTGAGCACGAGCAGCACCGTCGCGATGCTCGTGAGCACCTTCACGACCTCGTTGAGACGGTTCGACGCCGACGCCAGGTGTGCGTCGATGACGTTCGACGTGAGCTCGCGGAACGTGTCGATCTCGTCCGTCACACGCTGGATGTGGTCGTAGACATCCTGGAAGTAGGCACGACGGCCCGGTTCGCGAAGCTCGCGGATGTCCCCGCGCACGAGCACGTTGAGGACGTCGCGCTCGGGGGCCACCAGGTGTCGTATGCGGAGCAGATCGCGCTTGAGCTCGAACAGCTCGCGGATCGAGGTCTCGTAGTCGCGCGTGTCGCCACCGATGACCATCGACTCGAGGAGATCGACGCGGTCGCCCACAGCGCTGATGATGTCGAAGTACTGGTCGACCATCGTATCGAGGAACGCGTGCAGCAACAGACCCGTCGTATGCAGCTTGCCTTCCCGGAAGCGCTTCTCGACGGCCGCGCGGGCGCTGAAGTCGCCCTCGTGCACCGTGACGATCACGTTCTGCTTCACGAAGATCGAGACCTAGACCTCGCGGACCACGTGGGGCGAGGGCTCCTCCAGCGCGTAGAAGACGATGAAGTATTGGTCGTCGTATTGGTCGATCTTCGGACGCTGGTGTCGGTGTCGGGCGTCCTCGACCGCGAGCGGATGCAGGCCGAGCTCGTCCGCCGCGAGCTGTAGGTCATCGCTTTGAGGGTCGGTGATGTCGAGCCAGCACGGGAGGTCGCGGAGCTCGGAGAGGTCCTCCGGTGGCCGCTCGGTGGTCTGCGTGGATTCTTTGACGAGCAGGCGGGCAGGCACGCCCTCGAGGCTATACCCGAACGGTCACATCGCGAGGCGACGTACGATCTTCACCAGCTCCAGCGCGTCGAACGGCTTGCTCAGGTATGCCTCGGCATTGCACCGGTCTGCCTCGTGCTTCGGGTCATCCACGCCGGTGAGGATCACCAGCGGCACGCGTCGAAGCGCCAGGCGCAGCTCGCGCGCGAACGACGGTCCATCCACGCCGGGCATCTGGATGTCTAGCACAACGACCGCGGGCGGATCGTTCTGGATGACGCGCATGGCCTCTGCGCCATCGCGCGCCTCGATGACACGGAATCCATCCTCGGTCAGTACCGCGCGCTCGGCCGAGCGGGTCGCCTCGTCGTCGTCGACGACGAGCACCGGGCGCGCGAAACGTTGACCAAGCACGACCAATGACATAGCACAACGCGTACCGGTCGCTCGCTCGGTCCTAGACTCGCCTGCGTGCCCGCGCCCCGAAGTCTCCGCGCGGTCGAAGAGGTCGTGCCCAAACTGGGGGCGAAAGCAGGTTTCCCCGCGCTGCGTATCGGCGCGGTCGCGAAATACGACCGGCCGCTCGAGCATCTGTGCGGGCAGCTCGATGTCGCACCCCTGAGGCTGCCGCTGCGCGCGCGTGACGGACGCTACGGTCTCGTGCTCTGCTTCTCGCTCGAAGGCGACGACCCGCCCCAAGCTCGCGCGCGAGCTCGTGCGCGTCACGCACCCCGACGGAGCGATCTGGGTCGTGGTCTGGAAGAAGGACCACCTCCCGGCGGGCGCTCCCTCCTGGGATGAAGCCCAGCGCGTGATGCTCACGAC
>JANNUM010000055.1:0-4014 GCA_031395235.1 Chloroflexota bacterium | reverse complement strand
CGCGAAACGCGCGCTCGGCGATCGCGCGGCGCATCGGGTCCAGGACATGCGCCGGTCGATTGTCCGCAATGGATCCGCCGACGACGATCAGGGCTGGGTTCAGAACGTTCACGAGTCCGACCGCGAGATTCGCGAGAGCCCGCTCCGCGCGCGCGATGATCGTCCTCGCGCGCTCGTCGCCCCGTGTGGCGGCGTCAAAGACAGCCGCCGCTTCCGCGACGCCGTACGCGTCGGCCATGTTCCGGCCCGCGGCGAACGCCTCGGCACAGCCAAAGGAGCCGCAGCCACAGCGCGGCACATCCGCGGCCGCGTCGCGCAGCACATCCATCTGGAACGCCATGGGCCAGTGCCCGATCTCGCCCGCGGTGTTCGTCGCGCCACGCAGCATGCGACCGCCACTCACGATCGTGCCGCCGAGTCCGGTCGACACAGTGACGTAAATGAAGTCAAGTGCGCCGCGCGCCGCGCCGATCGCGCCCTCGGCGATCGCGGCCATCGCGGTGTCGCGGTCGACGAAGACGGTGAGGCCATCGAGCGCGTCGGACAGTCGCGCCGCGAGCTGGAATTCCTTGAACCCGACGAGGTTCGGAGCTTCGTGCACGAGACCGGTGCGATGGTCGAGCGGTCCCGGCGCGGCGCAACCGACCGCGACGAGCTCGTGGAGCGGCAGGCCCGCCTCACGCGCGCTCGTGCGTGCGGCATCTGCGAGAGCGCGCACGATGGAGTCGGCGCCATCGCGTGGCGTGCGGCGCTCATCGCGCGCGACGATCTGGTGACGGTCGCCGTCGAGCGTGGCGATCACCGCGCGGATGTGTGTGCCGCCGAGGTCGATGCCGAGGAAGTGGTTGTCGCTCAGACTCTGGGAAGCTTGCCCGCGAGCTCCGGCGATGACAGCGCGCTGGCGTCGCCGAGCAGGACGCTCTTCTGCGCGGCCTTGTACCCCTTCTTCGCCTTGTCCTTGCCGAACGTCTTCTCGGCGTCGGCGAAGATCGTCGTCACGAGCAGCGCGAGATATGGCAGCGCCTGCGAGTCGGCGAGCTGCTCGCGCTCGAGCGCTTCCACGTCGATGCGATCGTCGACGATGGGCAGCGGACGATCGATCGGATCCGCTTGCTCGTCGACGCGCATCAGGAGGTTGGCGATGCGCCCATCGATGTGGCCCTTGCCGTACTGGCCGTTGTTGTATTCGGCGATGAGCGCGTTCGCGAGAGCGGCGATCATTCCGACGCGGCTGCCGACGATGCCCGCGGTCGGGAGCGGCGTGCCCATGACAGGTGGCGGAGCCGGTTTCTCGCGACCGAACCCAAAGAGCCCGCGCTTCTTCTTCTCCGGCAGTGCCGCCGGCGGCGCACTCCACTCCTCGACCGGCGGAGTGCCCGGCTCGGGGATGCGCAGGGCCGCGGTGCGCGGGTCGGCTCCGGCCGGACTTCCCCACGGATCGGCCGAGGTCGAGCCCGCTGGGTGCGCCGACCACGTCTTCTGTGAGGGCGGTGGCGCGGGCGCGACCCACGCGTCCTTATCCGGTGCAGGCGTCGACGCGGGTGGCGCCCATGAGGCTTGGGGCGGTGCCGACGTGAGCGGCGCGCCCCAGGGATCGTCTGACGTCGTCGGCGCCGCCGGCTCCGGGGCGGGCGGCTTGCTCCAGCGCTCGGCCGAGGGGATGGGCTCTGGCGGTGTGCCCCAGTGATCGGACCCGGCCGCGGGCGGAGCCCAGGAGCTCGTCGGAGACTCCACCGGCGGCGGAGCCTGGGGCTCCGATGGCGCCGGACCGAAGATCCCCGACAGCGCGCTGAGGCGGTCGTCCATCGCAGGCGCCGGCTCGGCCGTCTGCGGCGTGATCCAGTCCGGTGCGGGCGCGGGGGCCTCCGGCGCGTCTGCCCACTGTGGGGCGACCTCGGAGATGGGCGCGGGCGCGGACTCGGCCGGGGTCACGGCCCAGTCCTCTGCGGGCACCGCCTGATCGGGCGTGATCCAGTCCTGCGTCGCCGCCGGAGTCTCGGCCGCGGGCTCCGAACTCAACTCCTGCGCGGTCTCAGGCGTTGGCGACGCCGGCTCGAAGGTGGGCGTCGCCGACTCGAACGCTGGCGCGCTCGGCGCGGACGACTCGAATGCTGGAGCCTCGAATGCGGGCGCCTCATATGACGGCGGCGCGGTCCGCGCTACGGCCTCGATGACCCCGTCTCGCACCAACGCCGCGAGCGATGTCAACGCGGCGTCATGACCCAAGTGGAGCATCGTGGCGATCGCGCTCAGGTCGCGCTCACCGTTCACGGAGAGAATGACGCGCCAGCGCTCCGAGGTGAGCGTGACAGCGCCCTGCTCGACGGCGCGCTCGGAGAGGCGGAACGGCAGGTCGTCGCTCGGGATGAGCACGCGGATCTCTTCCATGCGCTTGCGCTCCGCCTCGCGTTCTTCCTCCGCCTTCAATCGCGCGGCTTCTCGCTCTTCCTCTTCTCTCCGGCGCGCTGCTTCTCGCTCTTCCTCCGCCTTCCGGCGCGCTTCGTCAGCCTGCTTCTTCGCCTCAGCGGCCTCGCGCAGCAGCTTGTCGAGAGCTCCGTCGAGATTCGTGGGCGGCGCGTCATCCCACGGTGTGAACTCGAACTCGGCTCCGTCTAGCGCGAAGATCGCGTCGAGTGCCAGCAGTGGCTCCTCTTCGCCGAACACCGCTGTGACGACGCGACCGCCGGCGATGCCGAGCGCACCGGCACTATCGCCGACGCGCACCTGGAGCTCGCCGGTCTTCTTCGTTTGGGCGAGCAACTCCAAGACCGACCGCAGCGGAAAGTCGTTGACATTTCCGCGGAGCGTCATCGGAGCGCGACCTCGGTGGCCTTGTCGAACACGTGCAGCTTCCTCAGATTGAAGCCTACCCGCAGCGTCGCGCCCGGGCGCGTCTGCGTGTCGGTGGACACGCGCGCGACGAACGTCTTTCCGTCCGCCGACAGCTGAAGCTGCAGCTCGTTGCCGAGGAACTCCACCACTTCCACCTGAGCCTCAACGGGCAGGTGACCGTTCTGCTGCGCGTTTGCCAGGTCGTTGATGTCCTCGGGCCGCACACCGAGGACGACTTCGCGCCCCACGGCTTCGGCCGCTTTGCCGTTCATCGGCGCGCGGAAGAAGCCGGCGTCGGCGGCGGCGGCGCCCGCGTCGCCCACGATCTTGGCCTCGAAGAAGTTCATCGACGGCGATCCGATGAAGCCCGCGACGAAGAGATTCACCGGACGCTCGTGAAGGTTCTCGGGCGTGTCCAGCTGTTGGAGCACGCCGTCATTCATCACGGCGATGCGGTCCCCCATCGTCATTGCCTCGACCTGATCGTGCGTCACGTAGATCGTCGTTCGCAGCAGACGCTGATGGAGCTTCTGCAGCATTGCGCGGGTTTGGATGCGGAGCTTCGCGTCTAGGTTCGAGAGCGGCTCGTCCATCAGGAAGACCGCGGGCTCGCGCGCGATCGCGCGACCGACCGCGACGCGCTGCCGCTGACCGCCGGAGAGCTCCTTCGGTTTGCGCTTGAGCAGCTGCCCGATCGATAGCATCTCGGCGACCTCGTTCACGCGCCGCTCGATCTCGGTGCGCGCGACGCCGCGGAGCTTCAGGCCGAAGGCGATGTTGTCGTACACGCTCATGTGCGGGTACAGCGCGTAGTTCTGGAAGACCATCGCGATGTCGCGATCCTTCGGCGCGACGTCATTGACGCGGCGTTCGCCGATGAAGATGTCGCCCGAGGTCTGCTCCTCGAGCCCGGCGAGCATGCGCAGCGCGGTCGTCTTGCCACAGCCCGAGGGGCCCACCAGAACGAGGAACTCCTCGTCGCGGACCTGCAGGCTCAGGTCTTTGACCGCGCTGACGTCGCCGAACTTCTTCGTGACGTGCTCGTAGGTGACGGTCGCCATTCGCGATGAGTCTAGGCGAGCGACGAGAGGCTCAGGGGTAGGGGCCCCTGGCAGCGAACGCAGTGAGCGTGCGCGAGGTCACGGTCCGTCCGGCAGCAGCCGCGAGAACAGCGAGCCGAAG
>JANNUM010000038.1:0-2407 GCA_031395235.1 Chloroflexota bacterium | reverse complement strand
CATTGCAGAGGGACGCATACGGATGGCGGCAGGCGACCAAGGCAACCTCGCCCCGCGCGAGACCGTTGCGTACCACGACCCGTGCTACCTCGGGCGGCACAACAAGATCTACGACGCGCCGCGCGCGGTCATGGACGCGGTCCCCGGTGTCGAGCGCGTCGAGATCGAGCCGTACCACCGCGAACGCGGCTTCTGCTGCGGCGCGGGCGGCGTACGGATGTGGATGGAGGAGAAGGTCGGCCAGCGCGTGAATCACCGGCGCATCGACCAGCTCCGGGCCGCGCAGGCCGGCGCGACGAAGGTCGCGAGCGGCTGTCCGTTCTGTCTGATCATGCTGGAGGAGGGCGTCGGGGCGAGGGGGCTGCAGGAGCAGGTCAAGCCCGTCGACGTCCTCGAGCTCGTCGCCGCGCGCCTCGAAGGGAGTCCCCGCTCATGAAGCTCCTCGTCTGCGTGAAGCAGGTCCCCGACTCGACCGTGCGCGTGAAGGTCGGCGCCGACAAGAGGGCCATCGCGACCGACGGCGTGACCTGGGCGATCTCGCCGTACGACGAGTACGCCGTCGAGATGGCGCTCGAGCGAAAGGACGCGGATCCCGCGACGACCGTGAGCGTCGTCACGCTCGGCACGGCGCGCGCGCGCGACGCCCTGCGCCAGGCGCTCG
Source organism: Chloroflexota bacterium (assembly GCA_031395235.1). Lineage (GTDB taxonomy): Bacteria > Chloroflexota > Limnocylindria > P2-11E > P2-11E > CF-39. The sequence continues at coordinate 1,746 of JANNUM010000038.1, read as the reverse complement.
CGATGGGCTGCGACGACGCGACCCTCGTCACCGGTGCCGACGCGGAGACCCTCGGTGGCCTCGCTGTCGCGCGGGCGCTCGCGAAGGTGATCGAGGAGGCCAAGCCCGACGTGGTGCTCTGCGGGAAGCAGGCCTCCGACGACGACCAGGGCTTCGTCGGGCCCGCGCTCGCGCAGGCGCTCGGCTGGCCCCACGTCTCGATCGTCACGAAGTTCGCGCCGGCCGATGGCGGGATCGAGATCTGGAAAGAGCTTGAAGGGGGCCACGAGGTCTGGAAGGCGCAGGGTCCGGTCGTCCTCACCGTCCAGAAGAGCGAAAAGGAGCCGCGCTATCCCTCGCTCCCCGGGATCATGAAGGCGAAGAAGAAGGAGATCCCCGAGAAGGACCTGGCGTCCCTTGGAGCGGACCTCGCGGGGCCGCGTCTCGAGATCGTCGAGATGGAGCCGCCGCCGGGGCGCAAGGCGGGCCGCGTCATGAAGGGCGGGGATCCGAAGGCGATGGCGGCGGAGCTCGCGCGGCTCCTGCGCGAGGAGGCGAAGGTCGTATGAAGATCTGGGTCGTCGCGGAGACGAAGGACGGCGAGCTCCGCCGCATCTCGCGCGAGGCGGCCGCGAAGGCCGCGCGGCTCGGTGACGCCGAGATCCTCGAGCTCCACGCGGATGGACGCGCATCGTCCAACGCCGGCGCGACGGCACTCGCCGCCCGCGCGAAGGAGGGCCCGCCCGACCTCATCCTCATCGGCGCGACGCCGGCCGGGCGCGATCTCGGCGCGCGCCTCGCCGTAAAGCTCGGCTGGACCTACCTCTCCGAGTGCGCCGACGTCCGCATCGAGGGCGGCACGGTCGTCGCCGTACGCTCGATGTATGCCGGAAAGGTGCGGGCGACGGTGTCCGGGTCGCTTCCGGCCGTCGCGACCGTGCGCGCGGGCATCGCGACCGTCGCCGATGGCGCTGCCCCGCCCGCGCTCGTGCCGGTGCAGGTCGATGCGAAGGACGAAGGCCTCGAGTTCGTGCGCTTCGAGGAGACGAAGTCCAGCGGCACGCGGGTCCCGCTCGGGGAGGCGCGCGTCGTCGTCTCGGCGGGGCGCGGGATGAAGGGCCCAGAGAACTGGAAGATCGTCGAAGATCTCGCCGACGTCCTCGGCGCCGCGATCGGCGCGTCGCGCGCGGTGACGGACGCGGGCTGGCGCCCGAACGAGGAGCAGGTCGGCCAGACCGGCAAGACCGTGACGCCGGAGCTGTACGTCGCGCTCGGGATCTCCGGGGCGATCCAGCACCTCGCCGGCATGTCGTCCAGCAAGGTCATCGTCGCGGTGAACAAGGACCCCGACGCGGACCTCCTGAAGATCGCCGACTACGCGGTCGTGGCGGACCTCTTCGAGTTCGTGCCGGCCTTCACCGAAGAGCTCCGCAAGGTGGTCAGAAGTGCATGAGCGACGAGCGGCCGTCTTCGGGGGCCCCGCGAACGCGAAGCGTTCGTGGGGCGAGACCCGCGAGAAGCGAATCCACCAGCCTTGAGCAACCCGCGAGGCGTGCCGAGCGGTCTGAGTGGACAGGCGTGAGGCCGTTCACGAGCGACACCGAGCGGGAGCTCGCCGGCGCGGTCCGCACCTTCGCGCGCGGCCTCGAGGAGCGCATCCCCGGGGCGGAAGAGGCGGGGCAGTTCCCGCGGGAGGTCATCAGGGAGCTCGCGGCGCTCGGTGTCCTCGGCCTCGGCGTCCCTGAGGCAGACGGCGGTCTCGGCGCG
>JANNUM010000033.1:0-7699 GCA_031395235.1 Chloroflexota bacterium | reverse complement strand
TCGACCATCGTCTTGAGCAGAACGGTGGGCTCGCGAGCGAGCTCGGCCGCGACCCGTCGCGCCGCGGCCTCCGAGAGTCCCTCGGCCTCGAGCATGTACGCGACCTCCGCCTCCGCCTCGGCCGGACGGTCGCGCACCTCTTCACGCTCGTTCTCGATCTGCGCGACGTAGATCTCGCGCTGGCTCTTCGATGACAGGTATTCGCCGGCGGCCATCGAGAAGACGCCCGCGAGCGCGGACGCGATGCCCGCGACGAGGACCGCGAAACGATCTCCGCTCGCCGCGCCGACGGTGCTCACTATCGCGAGAGTGCTCACGAGACCGTCCTGCATGCCGAACAGCGCTTCGCGGATCTCCCCCAGCAGCTCGGCTTCCTTGCGCTCGTCGGCGATGTGCTGCGCCAGCCATTCACGATCGAGGTGTCGAGCGTCGTTCTCGACCGGCTCTGCCGTCCCGCGTTTGCTCAGATGACCCGCCCAGGACCGCCGCTGTTGTCGACGAGCGGGAGCTTCGCGCGATCCCACGCGTTCACGCCGCCCTCGAGGTTCTCCGCCTCATAGCCAAGGCGCCGCAGACCACGCACCGCCGCCTCGCTGCGACCACCGCTGCGACACACCGCCACGATGGTCCGCTCCTTCGGTAGCTCGCCCAGACGGGCCGCGAGCTCCGGCAGCCGGATGTGCTGAGCGCCGTCGATGTGACCGGCGGTCCACTCGTCGTCCTCGCGGACGTCGAGCAGATGGAAGTCGGCCCGCCGCTTGCTGAACTCGTCGACCTGCACGGAAACGATTCTGCTACGAAGCGGAGGATGACGTGGATCGCAGGAAAGACGCTCAGAGGGAACAGTCGCGAGCACAATGAGGCGGTAGCCAAGCGAGCGCGGCAATTCGGACATCCCGCGAGAGAGGGCGGACAGGCGCTCGTCGAGACCGCGCTCTCCCTGTCGCTCCTCGTGTTCACGATCCTCGGTGGCGCGGACATGGCGCGGGCCTTCGCCGCCCAGCTCGGCGTGCAGAACGCGGCGCGCGCCGGCGCGGAGGCGGCCGTCACGCGCGCGGCCACGACGGACCCCCAGATCATCGCGTACGCCACCGACGAGCTCGGCCGCATCGCCGGCGTCAACTCCGCCGCTGCGACGATCTCGGTCACGCGCACCACCGGCGCCGGTGGTGCGTCGCTGGTGAACGTGCGCGTGCAGTACACATATCGAACGCTCGCGCCCTGGCCGTTCGTGCCGAACACGCTGAGCCTCGATCGGACGGCGACCTTCCGGAATTACCCGTGATGTCGGCGAGGTGCGCAGCCGGTCTGTCATCCGCTGCCGCTCGCCGGCGCGCCTTCGATCCGCCCCGCGCGCTCGCGCTCGACTCGCGCGGACAGGCGCTCGTCGAGACGGCCCTCGTTCTCCCACTCCTCTTGTTATTGATCGTCGGACTCTTCGACGTCGGGCGGGCGGTGTGGCTCAGCAACACGCTCGCGACGGCCGTGCGCGAGGGGTCGCGATATGGCGTCGTGCACGGCGCGCTCAGCGGCTCGCCGACGGGACCGGGCGCGGCGTCGTATTCGGCACCGGACACGGACACCGTGATCACTGCACGCGTGCGGAGCTACGCGACCGGAGTGCCGAGCAGCCTCACGGTCCAGTCAACGTGGCCGGACGGCAACGCGAACCGCGGCAGCCGCATCGTCGTGAGCGCGAGTTTCCCCTTCACGCCGATCCTTTCGCAGGTGTTCCTCGGGAGCGGATTGGGCATCACGCTTCGGTCGAGCTCGACGCTGGTGATCGAGCAATGAGGCGCTGCTCGGGCGATGAGGGCGGCCAGGCGCTGATCCTCATCGCCGTCGCGCTCGGCGGACTGCTGCTCGGCATCGGTCTCGCTCTCGACACCGGACAGCTCTTCGTCGCGCGGCGCGCTGCGCAGACCGCGGCGGACGCGGGCGCGTGGGCCGGCGCGGCGGTCCTGTACGCGGGCGGGAGTGCCGCGCTGGCCCGGACCGCGGCCACCGACGACGCGACACTCAACGGCTATACGGCGGGCACGTACATCGCCGTGACGACCGCCTCGCCGCCCACGAGCGGCACGTATGCCAACGATCCGGGTTACATCGAGGTCGCGATCACCGAGCAGGTACTGACGAGATTCCTCTTCGGCGCGAGTGCCGGCCGCACCGCGGTCACGGTGCGCGCCGTGGCGGGCCTCGCGCGCTCAGGCACCGGCCAGGCCGTGATCGTCACCCGCGCCACCGGCGCGACCACGTTCCGGATCACCGGCAACTCGCGGTTCACGATCACCGGCGGTGGCACGAACACGAACACGAATCACGCCAACGCCATTTCGATCACCGGATCCGGTCAGTTGACCGCGACGTTCCATCGCGTGACCGGGGGTGTCTCGGCGCCAGTCGCTGGAAGGATGAGTCCGGCGCCGACCACCGGCGTGGCCGCGGCGGCAGACCCATTCGCGTCTCTTGCGGGTCCGTCGACCACGGGCGTGCCCGTGTACGGGGGGCAGACCATCACGAGCGCCACGGTGGCACTGAGCCCCGGCGTCTACACCGGACTGATCACCGTGGGTAACGGCGGCATCGCGCAGCTCGCCGCCGGCAAGTACATCTTCCGCGCAGGTTTCACCACGACCGGGACCGGCTCCGTCGTGCTTGCCGGCGCCGGCGGCGTCCTTCTCTACAACGCGAACGCGAACTACCCGGCGGTGGGCGGATCCTGCGGGAACCTGTCGCTCGCCGGCTCGGGCACGATGACGCTGTCCGCGAGCCGAACGGGCTCCTACGCCGGGATGCTCGTGTTCCAGGACCGCAACTGCTCGAACGGTGCGGCGCTCACCGTGCGGACGGGCACGTCGCTCAGCGGAACGCTCTACGTTCCAGCTGCGACGCTGACCATCTCCGTCGCCAACAACATCACGATCGCCTCGCAGATCGTGGCCTATGAGCTGGCACTGAACGGCGGCAACACGCTCACGATGACCTTCACGCCGGCATCGGTCACCGGCACACGCGTGCCCTCGCTGGTGGAGTGATCGGCGCGATCGCTAAGGTCGAAGGATCCGCTGCGCCTCGTTCGTGAAGCTCGCGCCCGCGGTACCGGCGGGCCGCGCGTCGCCGGGTGCGCGGAGTAGCAGCTGCAGATTGCCGCCGGAGGCTTGCAGCGCGGCGATACGCTCGGCCGTCGTCACGTCGATCCGGAGCGTGTACACGGTGATCGTCTTCGCGAGCACCGGGATGTCCTGGATGACGATGCGGCCGACGAAGTCGCTCCGCGTCGGCTCGACGATGGCGAGCGTGTACAGGATGTCGATGTGGTCGCCGGCGACGATCAGTCCACCTGCCGCGTTCGCGTCCGGGATGTTGAGGGACATGGCGCGGAAGCCGAGCGAGTTCGCGACCGTCTGGCCAGGCGGGAGGACCGCGATGATGCCCTCGCTGCCAAGCTGCGCGACCTTGGTCGGTAGCACGGGCTCGTTCGCCGACAGCCCGACGGTCGTGATCATCCCTAGCACGCCGCTCGCGTCGCGGAGCGCGTTCGCGGGCGCGGCGTCGCGCGGCAGCTGGATGACCTTCAGGTCGCCCGATCCGAGCGCCGAGCGGGCCTCGATGTCGCGCGCGGCGACGAGCACAGCCACCGTCAGGGTGTCGGTCGGAGGAGCCGTGCGCGCGCCGGTGGCATAGAAGTACGTGCCGGCACCGGCCAGAAGCGCGATGAGCACGCCGAGCCCTAGAAGGACGCGAGACACCACGCGCGAGCGTCGCACTCTGTACGGGTCTCCCAGATTGATCCCCGTACTCAAGGGTCGACTATCGTTTCGCAGCCGCGCATTGCGGCGAGTTTAGCGGCGGGTGGAAGACGTGAAGGAAGGCATGGCGGGCGAGAAGATCCTCTGCGTCGACGACGACGACTCGATCCGCAAGCTCTGCACGGTCTATTTGACGAAACGCGGATACCGGGTCGAGGCGGCCACGAACGGTGTCGAGGCCCTCACGCTCATCGAAAACAAGGGCGTGCCGGACGTCGTGATCACCGACGTGAACATGCCGCTGATGAACGGCCTCGAGCTCGTCAAGCGCCTCCGCGAGGATCGCCGCACCGCCCGGACGCCGATCATCGTTCTGTCCGCCGCCAAGCAGGAGCAGGACATCCTGGCCGGCTACTCCCACGGTGCCGACGACTACGTCGGCAAGCCGATCGACCTTGCCGTCCTGGCCGCGAAGATCGAGACGATCCTGCGACAGACGCGGACCGTGGCCGCCAAGGTCATCGCGGCGCCGCGCAAGCTCGGCGTGATCATCGCGTTCGCGCACGGCAAGGGCGGTGTCGGAGCGACAAGCCTCGCGGCCAACGTCGCGACGGCCCTCGCCACCGACGGAAAGTCAGTCGTGCTCATCGACCTGAACCTGCAGTTCGGTACGGCAGCGATGTTCTTTGACCTCCGTCCCCGCGCGACGATCGTCGAATTCGCGCGCGGTGACATCAGCCGGATCACCGAGGATGACTTCACCCAGTACCTGGCCGAGCACAAAAGCGGTGTCCGCGTCCTGGCCGCACCACCGTCGCCCGAGGAGGCCGAGCTGGTGAGCGTCGGAGCGGTCCAGCAGGCCATCGATCTAGCGCGCGGTGGACGCGACGCTGTCGTGCTCGATCTCGCCGCGAAGCTCGACGAGATCACCCTCGCGGCGCTCGACGTCACCGACATGGTGTGCGTCGTCACGGCGCCGCATCTCGCGTCACTGCGGAGCACGTCGGACACGCTCGCCATGCTGACGCGGATCGGCATCGCCGACGAGCGCATCCTCGTCGCGCTCGTGCGCAACACGGCGAAGGGCATCGACGACGCGGGCGTGGCAAAGTTCCTGAAGCGCAAGGCGGACATCGTCGTGCCCTTCGCTGAGAAGGCCGACGCCGCGGCCGACCTCGGCGTGCCATATGTCCTCGCGGAGCCGAACGACCGGACCACGGCCGCGCTGAAGCAGCTCGCTGTGCGCCTCGCGACACGCAAGGCGGTGCCCGTATGAGACCGTCCTATCCCGTCGAGCTCGTGCCACTGTTCCCGGAGTTCCTCACCAAGCGGCGGACCAACTTCACGCTCCCGCTGCGCCTCATGGAGGAGCTCGGCATCGATCGACCCGCGTTCTCGTTCGTGATCGGCGGCGTCGCCCCGCAGGGCGGCGGGCGCTTCAGCGAGATGTGGAACCCGTACGCCACCCACTGGGATCAGCAACAGGCTGCTTCGGCCGCGGCGCGCGACGCGGGCCTGGTCGATGAGAAGGACGGACGCTGGGATCTGACGCCGGCGGGTCGCGACCTCCTGAGGCGCGTGCGCCGTGAGGCCGACACCTATTTGGCCGCGTTGCCGTCGCCGCTCTCCGCCGAAGACCTCGCGCGGCTGGCGTCGCTCCTCGGGCGCGCCTTCGATGGGGTCGCCGCCGGCCTCGAGCGACGCTGGCATTCGCACATCCCGCGGGCGGCGCGCACGGCCGGCGACGGCACACGACATCCCATGGTCGCGCTCGAGAACGCGGTCGTTGGCCTCTGGCAGGCGCGCGACGACTGCCACATGGCCGCGTGGCAACAGGCCGGCCTGGACGGCCCCACGCTCGACACGCTCACGCGCATCTGGCGGGGCGAGGCGGCCAGCGAAGAGGATCTGGCCGCGAAGCTCACCTCGCAGCGGCCGGCCGACGTCGCCGGACAGCTTGCGCGCCTGCGGCGCGACGGCCTGGTGACGGACGGCGATCCGCCTCGGACCACCGACAAAGGGGCGAAGGCGCGCCAGAGGATCGAGGACGAGACGGACCGCCTCTTCTTCTCCGCGTGGCCGGAGGACGTCGGGTCGGCAGCCCCCTGGATCCGGGAGAAGCTCGCGGCGGTGAACGCTTCCTTCTAGCTGCGCTGATACACGTGGCACGACAAATGCGATACACGACCGTCACGATGATCGACCAGCGGCCGTCGGCCGCCACCTCGCCCTCGCACACCGGTGCGCGCGTGATGATCGTCGAGGACGACCGCGACATCGCGATGCTCCTCTCCAGCATCCTCGCCGAGGAGGGCTACGCGACGCACGTCGTCACCGACTCGCGGCAGGCGGTCGAGACCTTCGAACGCGTCCACCCTGAGATAGTCACGCTCGACGTGATGATGCCGAGCCTTGACGGCATCAGCCTCTGCCTCGAGCTCCGGCGCAACACGGAAATCCCGATCCTGTTCATCTCCGCGAAGAAGGAACCGCCCGATCGGGTCGTCGGCCTGCGCGTCGGGGCGGACGACTACATCGGCAAGCCGTTCGACAACGACGAGCTGCTCGCGCGCATCGAAGCGCTGCTCCGCCGCGCGCAGATGTCGCACGACGGCGCCGGCGCGAAGCAGATGCGCTTCGGCCGATTCGTCATCGACAGCGGCAGCATGCAGGCGATCGCCGGCGACCGGCAGGTACAGCTGACACCGACGGAGTTCAAGCTCCTGCGCACGCTCGCTGGCGAGCCCGGCCGCGTCTTCACGCGCGACGATCTGCTCACCGGCGTGTGGGGCTACGAGCCAGGGAGCGACACTCGGCTGGTCGACGTCCACGTCGGCCGCCTGCGCAAGAAGCTGGAAGACGCCGCCGTGACCGAAGTCACGATCGAGACAGCGCGCGGCTTCGGCTACCGCTTGGTGGACGCCAACCGAGCGCGCTGACCCGCGTTCGCCACGCGGCGTTCGCGCGCCGCCGAGGCAAGACCCTGGAGCACCAGGACCGTGTCTTCCCACCCGATGCACGCATCGGTGATGCTCTGCCCGTAGACCAGCCGCGACGGGTCGGGCAGCTCCTGGCGACCGGCGACGAGGAAGCTTTCGACCATCACGCCCGCGATGCCGCGCTCGCCGGCGGCGATCTGCGCCGCGATCTCTGCCGCGACGACGGGCTGCCGCAGGTGATCCCGCTCGCTGTTCCCGTGGCTCGCGTCGACGATGAGCCGCTCCGGGAGGCCCGCGTCGCGCAGCGCGTCGAGGGCGCCTCGCACGCTCGCGCGGTCGTAGTTCGGGCCGCGCGCGCCCCCGCGCAGGATCACGTGGCCGTACGGATTCCCGCGCGTGCTCACGACCGCGGCCAGACCCTGCTCGGTGACACCGATGAATCGGTGCGGATGCGCCGTGGCGCGCACGGCGTCGATCGCGATCTGCACCGTGCCGCCGGTGCCGTTCTTGAATCCGACGGGCATCGAGAGACCCGAAGCGAGCTCGCGATGCACCTGGCTCTCGGTCGTGCGCGCGCCGATCGCGCCCCACGACACGAGGTCGGCGATGAACTGCGGGCTGATCGGGTCGAGGAACTCGCAGCCGACCGGGAGCCCGGCGTCGGCGAGCTGGAGCAGCAGGCGGCGCCCGATCCGCAGCCCCTCGTTGATCGCGAAGCTCTCGTCGAGGTGCGGGTCGTTGATCAGTCCCTTCCAGCCCACGGTGGTGCGCGGCTTCTCGAAGTAGACCCGAATCACGATCTGCAGATCGGCGGCGCTGGGGTCCGCGGCCTCGCGCTGGCGGCGGGCGTACTCGTGTGCGGCCGCCGGGTCGTGGATCGAGCAGGGCCCGACCACCACCACCAGCCGGTCGTCGTCGCCGCGGAGCACCGCCTGCACCTGCTGGCGCCCCTCGGCCACCGTGCGGGAGCTCCGCTCGCCGAGCGGCAGCTCCTCCATCAGGATTGCC
>JANNUM010000032.1:0-1619 GCA_031395235.1 Chloroflexota bacterium | reverse complement strand
CCCAGCCGTCCTACCGCGTCGCGGTCACCGTCGATGGTCGTGAGGACCGCCAGCGCGCGCTGCAGATCCTCGTGATGAACAGCCCCTACTACGGTTTCGCGCTCGAGATCCTCCCGCGCGTCAGCATGACCGACGGACTGCTCGACGTCGCGGTCTTCCCACGCATGGGCCGCTGGACGCTCGTGCGCTCGTTCATCACGGTCTGGCGCGGCGGAAAGCTACCGGTGCGACCTCTGGCGTATCGCGGAGCGCGCATCGAGATCTCTTCCGACCATCCTGTGGCCGTGCACGCCGATGGCACGTCCGCCGGCGGCTTGCCCGCGGAGTTCGTGTGCCGCAAGGGAGCGCTTTCCGTCTTCGCCTGAGCTGAGGTCTGTCGCCGAATTGCCGTTGCGCACCCGACTGGCCACCCACCCAGCCTAGGCCGCGATGCGCGAGCTCGCGAAGATCTTCATCGCGGTCGGCACGCAGTCTGTGGGTGGCGGGACCAGCACGCTCTTCCTTCTGCGTCGCTTCCTCGTCGAGCGCGAGCGACGCATCAGCGAGCGCGAGTTCAACGAAGCCTGGGCTCTCTGTCAGCTCAGCCCCGGCATCCATCTCGTCGCGCTCGCGGGCCTGCTCGGCCAGCGCATCGCGGGGTGGCGGGGTGTGATCGTCGCCGTCTCCGGGATGATGGTCCCGGCCGCGATCATCACCGCGGCCATGACGGCCGCATACGGCGTCATCGCTGATCAGCCGCTCGCGCACGCTGCGCTCGCGGGTATGGCGCCGGCGACGGGCGGCATGACGCTCGGTCTGGCGATCGTGCTCGTGCGCGGCGCGCGACGGCACGGGCTGCGCGCGGTCGTCGACATCGCGCTCGTGATCGTCGCGTTCGCCGTACTACTGCTCACGACGATCTCCAGCGTCATGGTCATCGTCGGCGCGGCGACGCTTGGCGCGTTGTTCCTGGGACGCGAGCGCCCGACGTCGCCCGAAGGCGCGATCGAATAGCGGATGGATCCCCTCGCGCTCTTTCTCGTGCTGCTCAAGGACTCCGCGCTGGCCCTCGGCGGCCTCGGCTCGTTACCGCTGCTGCGGCAGGACCTCGTCGCCACCGGCGTGGCGACCGACGCGCAGCTGGTACAGGCGCTCGCGATCGGACGCCTCTCCACCGGGCCGACCGGCCTCTGGGTCGTGAGCCTCGGCTACCAGCTGGCCGGACCGCTTGGCGCGGCGATGGCGCTCGTCGCATCCACCCTCCCACCGCTCGTGATCCTCCCCGCGACCGCCGTAGGCCGTCGCTGGCTTCTCTCGGTGCCGTTCGCCGGTCTCGTGCGCGGTGCCGCGCTCGCGACGGCGGGTCTGCTCTGCGCCACGGGAGTCTCGCTCATCGTGCCCGCTGGCAACGCGCCGTCATGGTGGCAGGTCGTCGTCGGCATCGCGGCCGCGGCGCTGACGTATCAAGGCCGTCTGCATCCCGCCGTCGTGGTCATCGGTGGAGCGATGCTCGGTCTTTTGCTCGCTCGATGAGTCCACGTGCTGATCTTCGGGCGGTGCGCTCGGCGAGCTAAGAGCCCTCTTCCGGGCCGCCGACCGCGGCGGCGAATGCGAGATCCTGCGGCCGGACCTTCTTGGGC
>JANNUM010000018.1:0-5615 GCA_031395235.1 Chloroflexota bacterium | reverse complement strand
TGATCTTCGACCACCGCGGCGCTGACGCAGGCGGACGCACTCAGCGTGGGACAATTGACCTGACCGCCCCGGGCGGTCCGGGAGCAGCCACATGAAAGAGATCGTCCTCATCGACGGCGCGCGCACACCGTTCGGCACGTTCGGCGGGGCGCTGCGCGACACGTCCGCCACCGACCTCGGCGTGATCGCGGCGAAGGCCGCGCTCGAGCGCTCGAAGGTCGACCCGGGGCAGATCGACCACGTCATCTTCGGCAACGTTCTGCAGACCTCGGGCGACGCGGTGTACCTCGCTCGCCACATCGGCCTCAAGTCCGGCGTACCGAAGGAGGTCCCGGCGCTGACGATCAATCGGCTCTGCGGCTCGGGCCTGCAGGCGATCCTCCTCGGCGCGCAGGAGATCCAGCTCGGTCAGGCCGAGTTCGTCCTCGCCGGCGGGACCGAGAACATGAGCATGGCGCCGCACCAGATCCGCGGCGCGCGCGGGGGTCTCCCCGTCGGCGAGCAGAAGCTCGTGGACGACCTCTGGGTCGCGCTCATCGATTCATACAACGGCCTCGGCATGGCGAACACCGCCGAGAACCTCGCGCGCAAGTACGGCATCACGCGCGACGCGGCGGACGAGTTCGCCGAGCGCAGTCACCGGCTCGCGGCGAAGGCACGCGAGGACTGCCGCTTCTCGAAGGAGATCGTTCCCGTCGAGGTGAAGCAGAAGAAGGGCAATGTGATCGTGGATAAGGACGAGCACATCCGTCCCGACACGACACGCGAGGGACTCGCGAAGCTCGTCGCCCGCTTCGAGAAGGACGGCACCGTCACGGCCGGGACCGCTTCGGGCATCAACGACGGCGCCGCGGCGATGGTCGTCGCGTCAGCCGACGCGGCCGCGAAGGCGGGTCTCAAGCCGATCGCGCGCATCGTCTCAGGTGGCGTATGCGGTGTCGATCCCGACATCATGGGCATCGGCCCCGCGCCGTCGTCGCGTCAGGCGCTGGGACGCGCGGGCCTCAAAGTGAGCGACATGGACCTCGTTGAGATCAACGAAGCGTTCGCGACGCAGTACCTCGCCGTCGAGAAGGACCTCGGCCTCGACCGGAACAAGACCAACGTGAACGGCGGCGCCATCGCCCTCGGACATCCGCTCGGCGCGTCCGGTGCTCGTCTGGCGCTCACGCTCGCGTACGAGCTGCGCGAGCGCGACGGCAAGTACGGGCTCGCATCGCTGTGCATCGGCGGCGGCCAGGGCATCGCGGCGATCATCGAGCGCATCGACTAAGACTCGAACCACCACGTCGACGGCAGGGGGGTCCGCATGATCCTCGGTTTCGATCACGTCATCCTCGTCGTGCTGGATCTCGACGCGGCAGTCGCCGAGCACCGTGAGCGTGGCTTCACGGTCACGCCGGGCGGCGAGCACGCCGGCGGGCTCACGCATAACGCGCTCGTCGGATTCCAGGATGGCAGCTACCTCGAGCTCATCGCGTTCCATGACCTCGCCGCGGCGCATGGGAAGCACGGCTGGGCACCGATCGCCGAGCGTGGCGGCGGCTGGGCCGACTTCGCGCTCCTCTCGAATGACTTCCTCCCAGACGTGGCGGCGCTCGGCGATCTCGTGGCCCGACCGCCAGAGGATGGCGGGCGCACGCGGCCCGACGGCGTCGCGATCGCCTGGCGCCTCGCGCGCCTGCAGGAGCCACTGCCCTTCCTCATTGAAGACCTGACCGCACGCGAGCTTCGCGTGCCGGGTGGCGATGCAGCGAAACATACCAACGGCACGAAGGGGCTCACCGGCATCATCCTCGGCGCGATGGATCCCGCACGTGTCACCGAGCGCTACGCGCAGTTGCGCGAGCGCGGCGCGCCGGGCGTCGAGATCCGCAGGGCCGACCGTGACGGACTGCTCGACGTTCGCTTCCGTTAGGAGTAGCCAGAGTTTCGTTAACTCCGTGTAAGAAGGCCGACAGGGCTGCTATCGCCAACAGTCATTGCCTCGTTCCTACCGGCAAATGACACCGGAGGAATGACATGGCGCAGCTAACGAAGCGACTCGCGACCCTTCTCGCAGCCATCGTGCTCGGCACCACGCTTCTCGCCTCGGGCGCCAACGCCGCAGTCCCGGCGTCCGACGCCGTCTCCATCGCGGCGGTCCTAGGAGACTCGGCCCAGACCGTCACCGTGGACGGCGGCCGTCCGGAGCGCGACGGAGACCATCACCGTCGGTTCTGCCTCAGGCTGAACGCGGTGCTCACTCGCCTCGTCGAGAACGGCGTCATCACGCGTGAGCAGAAGCTCCGGATCCTGGAGGCGTTCAATTGCGACCCGCGGTCGACGACCAGGCCGACGACGACCGACCCCCGACCCAGCGCCACACGCTGACGAAGGTGAGCAGGCGCCGACGCCTCGGCGCCTGCTCAGCCGACCTCAGCGGCCAGCACCTCGTCGTAGCTCTCGCGCCTTCGCACCAGACGCGCCTGCCCGTCGGCGACGACGACCACCGCGGGGCGCAGCGCCATGTTGTAGTTACTCGCCATCGACAGCTGATAAGCGCCGGATACGGGAACCGCGAGGAGTTCGCCCACACGCGGCAGCGGTAACCCGACATGCTGGATGAGGATGTCGCCGGTCTCGCAGTACTTGCCCGCGATCGCGACGTCGGTCACGTCATCGCCGCTCACACGGCTTGCGAGGACCGCCGTGTACTTCGCGGCGTAGGCCGTGGGCCGGATGTTGTCGGCCATGCCTCCGTCCACCGCAACGTACGTACGCGCGCCGTGCTTCACCGAACCGACGCGATAGAGAGCGACACCCGCCGGGGCGATGATCGAGCGACCCGGCTCGAGCGTGAGATCGGGCAGCGGATCCGCGAAACCGTGGCGGCGCGCGGCGTCGGCGACGATCCCCGCTACCTCGCGGATCATCTCGGCGGGCCGCGTATCCGGGTCGTCCATCGTGTACCGCACGCCGTAGCCGCCGCCCGGACTCATCTCGCGTGCGACGACGCCGGTCTTACCACGCATCTCAGCCGCGAAGACAAAGAGACGCTCGACCGCCTCGCGATACGGGTCGATGTCGCGTATCTGCGAGCCGATGTGTGCATGGAAGCCGCGTAGGTCGAGCTTCGGTCGCTCGAGCACCGCGCGCACTCCTGCCTCCGCCGCGCCACTCGCGATGTCCAGGCCGAACTTGGTGTCCTCGGCTCCGGTGAGCAGGTGCGCGTGCGTGTGCGCATCGACGCCGGGTCCGACGCGCAGGAGTACGGGGGTGCGTCCAGCACGTTTCGCGGCGACGCGGGCGAGGAGCGTGATCTCGTCCAGGTTGTCCACGACGATGCGGCCGACTCCCTCGGCGCTGGCCTCTTGCAGCTCGTCTTCGCTCTTGTTGTTGCCGTGAAAGAAGATGCGCTCGCGCGGGAACTCCGCGCGCACGGCGGCGTGCAGCTCGCCGCCGGACACGACGTCGAGGCCGAGCCCTTCCGCAGCGAGGAGCCGCAGCAGCCACGGTGCGCTGTACGCCTTCGCCGCGTAGCAGACGGTCGCGCGACCCGGATAGACATCGGCGACCGCCTCGATGAACGAGCGAACACGTGCGCGGATCGTCGCCTCGTCGTAAACGTAGAGTGGCGTCCCATACTCGGCGGCGAGCGCGACCAGATCGCAGCCACCGATCGCGAGCGTGTTGCCCTGCGTGAGGCGCGTCGTGTCGGGGAAGAGCGCTGCGGGGAACGTCATCGCAGGACCGATGCTATGGCCGCGATCGTGACGACAACGAACCACGGTGGCAGCTTTCCCAGGAGCATCGCGAGCGCGGCGAGCGCGAACGCGGCATCGACCGGTCCGCCGATCGCGCTGGTGGCGACGGGCGTCATCAGCGCCGCGAGCAGGATCCCCACGACCGCCGCGTTGATCCCGCGAAGCGCAGCCTGCACGTCGGCACGCGCACGCAGCGCGCCCCACGAGGGGAGCGCCGCGAAGACGAGCAGGAATGCCGGCAGAAAGATCGCTGTAACGGCCAGCACCCCGCCGAACGGGCCGCGGATCACCGCACCGAGATAGGCCGCGAACGTAAAGAGCGGTCCCGGTATCGCCTGCGCCGCGCCGTAACCCGCGAGGAACTGCTCCTGCGTGACCCAGCCGGGCGGGACAACTTCAGCCTGCAACAGCGGCAGCACGACGTGTCCGCCACCGAAGACCAGTGCACCAGACCGATAGAAGGAGTCGAACAATGCGACCTCGCCGAGCGGCACGGTGACACGAGCGAGCGGCAGCGCTACGAGCAGCGCCAGATAAAGCGCGGCGCAGGCGACCGCGACGCGCCGACCGATCGGCACCGCCACGCGCAGGAGCGCCGCCTCCGTTGGACCGCGGAGCAGCGCCCATCCCACGATGCCCGCGACCACGATGACCGCGATCTGCGTCAGGGCAGTCGGGAACGCGAGCACGACGGCCGCGGCGGCGAGCGCGATCGGACTCCGTAGCGGATCCCACGCCAGCGCGCGCGCCATGCTCCAGACCGCGAGCGCGACGACCGCGACCGCGACGAGGCTAAGGCCGTGGATCCAACGCGCGGCCTGATCGCCGAGCTGGTCGACGAAGAGAGCGAACAGCACGAGCGCCGCCGCCGATGGCAGCGTGAAGCCGAGCCACGCGAGGAACGCGCCAGCGGGCCCGGCACGCAGGAGGCCAATCGCGATACCGACCTCGGTGCTCGTCGGACCCGGCAGCGATTGACAGAGGGCGACGATCTCGGCGTACGTCCCTTCGTCGAGCCACTGCCGGCGTACGACGTACTCGCTCCGGAAGTAGCCGAGGTGGGCGATGGGTCCACCGAACGACGTGAACCCGAGCCGGAGCGCGACGAGAAAGACCTCGAGCGGCGATGATGGGCGCGTTGGCGCACTACGTGAAGTCACACGGCCTCGGCAACGACTACATCGTGATCGATCCCGCAAAGGTCCCGTTCGCCGTCACGCCGGACGCCATCCGTCTCATCTGCGACCGTGGACTTCGGCGTGCGCATCTTCAACCCGGACGGCAGCGAGGCCGAGAAGAGCGGCAACGGTGTGCGCATCTTCGCGAAGTTCCTCCGCGAGCACGGATACACCGACCAAGATCGCTTCACGATCCACACACTGGGCGGTCGCGTGACGTGCGTGCTCGAGCACGAGGACGGTCGTGTCACGCAGATCACCGTGGACATGGGCAAAGCGCGCTTCGACCCGCTCGACGCGGTCCTGGTCGATGGCCGGCGCTTCGAGGTGACCTCGGTCTCGATGGGGAACCCGCACTGCGTCGTCATCGTTCCGGATCTCGCGAAGATCGACGTCCACGCGCTCGGGCCGAAGATCGAGCGACATCCGGCCTTTCCGAAGCGCACGAACGTCCAAGTCGCGCAGGTCGTGTCGCGGACGGAGGTGTGGATCCTCATCTGGGAGCGCGGCGCGGGGTACACGCTCGCGTCGATGCCCGGCGGTCAGCTGTGGATCACCATCGCCGATGACGGGGAGATCCGCATGCGCGGACCGGTCGAGGAGATCTGCACGGGCGACCTGAGCCCGGATCTACTGCGTCGCCTCGGCGCGGTCTAGCGCAGGTCGGCCCACGTGAAGAGCACGGTGAACA